>JAGGWG010000007.1 GCA_021157605.1 bacterium
TAATCAGCTTGAAGGTTTCTTGAGAAAAATAGCCGTTGGATACCCAATTGTTTTTGATTTTTTCTTTATGAGCCAATTTCATTGTTTCTATAGCCAGTTCTAAAAATATTGTCGGTTCAGTGTAAGTGTAAGAGATTGAGGGGGTGTTAAACTTTTTTGCTTCCCTAATAATTTGCTTAGGTGTTTTTTTAAATGACATTTTAAGCCAGTAATTTTTATTTTTTCCTTCTTTGGGAAGTTGGGAAATGGTCCAATTTTGGCACCACAAGCAATGAAAGTTGCAACCAGCAGTAGCAATAGAAAGAGAAAAGGTGCCGGGCATAAAGTGATAAAAAGGTTTTTTCTCTATGGGGTCAATTTCTTCAGCAATAAGATAGGGATAGTTTAAAGCAACCAGCTTTCCTTTTTTGTTCTCTCGCACTCCGCAGATCCCTCTTTGTTTGGGTGAGAGCAGGCAGTAGTGATTACAGGTAAGGCATTTTACTTTTTTGTTTTCAAGTTTTTGATAGAGAATTGATTCCCTCATTGTTTTAATTGTAGCAGGAATTAAGTTGTTTTTGTTTCAAGGGGGAATTATAATTGGTTTAGCTATGCTTATTTCCGCTGTTATTTCTCCTCATCCACCAATTATTATTCCTGAAGTTGGAGGAGAGGAAACAAGGAGGGTTAAAAAGACTATTTCTGCTCTTAAAAAACTTAATCAGAAATTCAAGAAACTAAAACCTGAAACAATAATTATTGTTACTCCCCATGGTTTGATTTATCCAGATAGTTTTAATGTTTGCGCTATGCCGTTTCTGCGGGGTAGTTTAGCTCATTTTGGAGCCCAAATGGAAAAAACCTATCAAAATGATTTGGAATTGGTTTATGCCCTAAATCAGGAAGCACAGAAGGCAGATATCCCAATAGTACCTTATGACAATGGCAAAGAAGCCTATGAGATTGATCATGGGGTTTTGGTCCCCCTTTATTATTTAGCAGAAGGGTTAAAGGTTAAGGTTGTGCCTATCACTTATTCCTATCTTTCTGTGCCTAAACATTTTAGTTTTGGCCAGCTTTTAGGTGAAGTTGTGGGTAAAACAGAAAAAAAGGTTGCTTTTGTGGCTTCTGGGGATTTGTCCCACCGTTTAAAATACAGCCAATATGGATATGTGAGAGAAGGAAAAATTTTTGACAAAAAGATAATTGAATTTCTCAAAAAAGGAAATACTAAGGGGATTCTTTCTTTGGATGAAAACTTAATAGAGTCTGCAGGGGAGTGTGGTTATCGTTCAATTGCAATAATGCTTGGTCTTTTGGATCAAAGGAAATGGCAAGGCAAAATCCTTTCTTATGAGGCCCCTTTTGGTATTGGTTATTTAGTGGCAGACATTGAATTTAGCTAAAAGGGATTGATGTCAATTTTAAGTTTATCTGAAGAGAGGATCTTCTTTAATTTTAAAGAAGGCTCTTTTTTTAAAGTAGCAAGAATATAAGTAGTCTCTTGGTTAGCCAATTCATAGCAGGCTTTTATTTCCGGGCAGTTTTTGAGCTTTTTAATAAGGATTTTTCTTTTTTGGATATCTTTGGGAATTATCTTTATTTCTTTATAAAAAGGAAAAAGTTTGTGTTTTTTTCTGATTGCCAACCAGTGTTTAAAAAACCACTCAAAGTCAAAATGGAGTGTGGCTACAGTCAAGTAGTGTTCTGGGGTAAAAGTTTGGAGAACTTTCTTTTTGCCTTTACCTAAAGCAGAGAGTGTAAAATAGAAGGTTTTAAAAGCCATCATTGGGTCCGGCAGACTAAGCCCAATCTCGAGCAGGCTGACTATTGAAAGGTTAAACTTTGGTTCTAAATTTAAACCGGCGCTGGAAGCTACAATAATTTGGCCTGTGGGCTCTTTTTTTTCTCTGGTAAAAATGCTCACCAAAGCTTCAGGGAATAGTTGTTTGAGGTCGTATTTTATTCTTTCAAGGCCAAAAGAGTGGGTTTTGAGTTTTGGGCTCTGGCAAGTTGGGCAAAGAGCCGGAGGGAGAGCATTTTTTTCCGCATACATTGAAAATCCGCAGTCTTGGCAGAGAAAGAGTTTGGCAAAACCGAGGCGATTGTGAAATACAATAGCCTTTTTATCTTTTTTAATGCTCTTTTGTAAGGCTTGTTCAGTGTAAAATCCTATAAGATTGTTTTCTTTGTTCAAATCAACTAAGTGGACGGAGTTGGGTTTAAACACTTTTCTGAAAAATGTTCTTTTGTTTTTAGTTTCAAGATAGGTTTCTGGGTCAGGGAGGAAGCCAGAGAGAATGATTTTAATTTTTAGAATTTTAGCTAATTGTTTGGCCAAAAGGGTGGTGTTTATTTTAGGGTCTTGTTCTTGTTTAAAATTGGGATCAGCCGGGTCATTTACTAAGATCAAACGTAGGTTTTGAAAAGGCAAAAAAACCGCTTTTTGGGAGCCGATAAACACTCCCTTTTTGCTTTGGCGGGCTAAAACCCAGGCTTGGTATTCTTGGGTGCGAGTAAGGTTATCTAAGACTTTAGCTTTGAATTTTTTAGCTAATTTTTTAGCCAGCCAGTGGTTTAGGTTGGGAAAAAGGAGGAGAATTTGACCTTTTTCACTTTCATTTTCAATGAATTGAGAAAAAATTTTTTCTCTTTGCCGCTCGTCTGCTTGGTAAAAAAAGGAGGTGAATTTTTTTCCTTTTTTAGTTTTTGGCAGTGATACTGGTTCTTTAGTAGCCAGGCGTCGGGCAATTTGGGGCAATCCCCAGAAAATTGTTTTTCCTAAAGAAGTGAAGTAGTATTTGGCGGAAAATTCTGCGAGTTTAATTTGCGGTTCTTCTAAAAGAGGAAAGTAGTCAATAATTTTGCTAATTGGCTTGATTTTTTTTAAAGGAAAGTTTGGTTTGCTAATCTCTCTGAGGACAAAGCCTGTTAGCTTTCTCCCTCTGAAGTCTACTTCTACGAGAGTTTTGGCTGGGATTTTTTGTTTGTGTTTGTAAGTAAAAATATCTCTTTGAGTAGTTTTGGTGTTCACTACCACTTGGTAGAAATAAAGAGTTTTTAACTTACTCTTTTTCTTTGTATCGTTGGGTTTTGAAGACATAGAGATCGTATTTTTCTTTGGGTCCAATTTTTCCTTTTTTTAGGCAGATTGATAGTTGTTGATGAGGTGTTTTAATACCTTCAATGTCAGGTAAAAGTAGACCCATTCTTCCATCAGGGGTTTTTGCAATCAAGCCTAATTTTTTGGGGTTAAGTTTAGAGAATTTTGTTTTTTGGGGTGAGCTAAGCAAATCTACGCTGAATTTTACTTCACTAAGCTCTGCTTCAGAAAGAGGGGGAAAACGTGGGTCAGAGAAGGCAGCGCAAAGGGCGTTTTGACATAGTTCTTCCCAAAGAGTTTTTTTAACAGGAAAAATCGTGCCAATACAACCTCTTAAGTCATTATTTCTTTTGTGGTGCAAACTAACAAAACAGGCTTTGGGTTTTCTTAAGAAAGGAGGCAGTTTAGCAAAAGAGGGGAGAGATTGTTTTTGCAGAAAAGTTTTAACGACAAGACGGGCGAGTTTGGGTAAATCTTTCTGACTTAAAGAACTTATATCTTTCATACTTACAACTTAACTGAGCTGCTTTTCAAAGTAAAGTTAAGTTATCCCTTTTTTAGAGGCTGATGTCAATCTTGACCAGATTTTTTGTTTTGCTATGCTTTTAAGTACTATGTTGAGCGAATCTTTTCTTAATAAGCAGAGAGAAAAGCTTTTAAAGCAGCAGGAAGAGCTGCAGAAGCAGCTTAAGGAGTTGAGAGCCAAGAGAAAGAGAGGCAGAAGGTTTTTGGTAAGGTTTCCGGTTTATGGTCGCGATGTAGATTCTGATGTGCAAGAAGTTCAGGATTTTTCTGAAAATATCTCTTTAGAACGGCGTCTTTCAGAGCTTTTACGGGAAACCAAGATGGCTTTGCGTTTGCTTAAAAGGCGGAAATATGGATTGTGTTTAGTTTGTGGTAAACCTATTCCCCAAGCGCGCCTGAAGGCTTATCCAGCAGCTATTACTCATGCTGGTTGTAAAAAACCTCCCCGATTCTGGCATAAGATTTGGCGTTTTGCTAAAAGCAAATTAGTTAATAAAAAAAAGAAAAAGTGATTGCTATTTTTGCTCTTTTATCACTAATATCAGACCAGTTAGTAAAGTTTTTGTTAGAGAGGTTTTTGCCTGATTATGTAGTCATAACCTCTCAAACTTTAGTTTTTTCTAATACAGCGGCTGGAGTTATTAGTGTATTGTTTTTGGTTTTGCTTTTTGGCCTTTATTGGCGGGACAGGGATCTTATTGAGAGTAATTTGTGGGCGAGTTTGGGAATGGGTTTTTGTTTTGGCGGTGCTGTTTCCAATCTGGTGGATCGTTTAACTAGAGGAGGGGTGTTGGATTTTGGTTTGTCTTCTGTTAGATCAAATTTGGCTGATATTTTGCTTTTGGTTGGTTTATTTCTTCTTTTTGGCTTTTATTTTTCTCGTAAGGATACAGAGTCTGTTTAAGAAATCAGGTCAAATAACCACAGGGTTAGTTGGGAAATATAAGGAGTATGGGTTTCTAAGATATAAAGCCCAGCCAAAATTAGAATAGAAAGACTGATTGCTAAAATTAAAGGCTTGGGTTCCAGAACATAAAAACTATTTATTTTATTAGTTTTTGGAGAGGTTTCAATGCTATAGGCCTCTGGTTTTGCTTCGTTAATTTCTCCTTTGGCAATTTTTTGTTGCAATTCTTTGATTTTGCGCTGGATTTCTTGTTTGTTGATTTCTGTCATCAGAGTTATTTTAAAAACATAAAGAGGGTTAAGCAAGAGCAAACTATTATTTTGCTTGCTTTTTTTCTCATTTCTATCTATTATTTAATCTATATGTCTGATTTAGAGATCGCTGAAGTGGTAGTAGCGGTTTTGCTGGTTATTTTTGTGCTTTTACAGCAGCAAGGCACAACTTTAGGTGGTGCTTTTGGTGGGGAGAGTGTGGTTTATCATACGCGGCGAGGTATTGAGAAATTTCTTTTTGTTGGCACTATTATTTTGGGTTTAGCTTTTGTTATTTTAGCTTTGCTTAATGTCATCTACTAAGTTTTTTGCTTTCTTTTCTTCTTTTTTTCGTGTTTGTAGGAAGAGTGTCTTGCGGGTTTTGTTTTTTGGGGACCGCCTTTTGGCTAGTTTAACTTTCAAGGAAAAGAAATTGATTTTGGTGTTGCTTTTACTTTTTATTGTTCTTTGGTTTGCCAGAGGGATAGAGATTTTTAATGAGCTGCAACCAGAAGCGCCTGTTTACGGAGGGGTTTATAAAGAGGTTAGTTTTGGTAGTGTAGAGAACTTTAATCCTTTTTTTGCTGAAAGCAGGGTAGAGAAAGATGTTTCTCGCATTCTTTTCCTTTATTTAGTTGACTACAACGAAAAAGGTGAGCTAAAAGGGCAGATCTTAAAGAAATTTAATTTTAAAGAATCTCAGGGAGAACTTGTGTTTCGTTCTGATATTTATTGGCATGATGGCACAAAGGTTGGGCCTGATGATTTTTTGTTTACTCTTTCTTTGTTTAAAAAAGTTAAGGCTTTAGCTCTTTGGGGGAAAACTTGGAGCAAGATTAAAGCCAAAAAAGTTGCCTCTGATAAAGTTGTTCTTTCTTATTCTCAAGAAGAAAAAATAGAACCAAAGTTATTAAGGTTCCCTCTCTTGCCTGCACATTTGCTTAAAGATAAGGATTTGAGCCGTTTGCAAGGTTTCAACTTTAATCTTCAGCCTGTAGGAAACGGTCCTTTTAAGTTTGCAGGTATTCAAAGATTAAAAACAGGAGATTTGATAGTAAAGCTTTCGCGTTTTGATAGTTTTCCTTTTAAAAGCTATTTGAAAGAAATACAGATTATAGTTAAGCCATCAATAGATGAAGCCAGTTCTGCGTTTAAGTCTCTTCCTTTTTCAGGTTTAGGTCAAATGCTTTTATCAGAAGCCAAAGATTTTAAAGACAAAAAAACAACCTTTCATCTTGTTTCCCTTTCCCAGTACACAGCTGTTTTTTATAACTTAAAGAAGGAAAAATTTAAAGAGCTTAAGGTGCGTCAGGCTTTAGACAAAGCTATTGACAGGGAGAAAATTGCGGCCAATATTCCCTTTATTGAGCTAACGTCTCTTCCTTTGCCTGCTGGAGCCAAAAAGACAAAAACAGAGTTTGACACTAAAGAAGCTCGTTCTCTTTTGTCAGCAAAGAAGTTGGAGATCAATCTTCTTTACAGCGATTCTTATCCTTATAATGAAGTAGCTTCTTTGTTGGTTGAATTTTGGGAAAAGGCAGGGGTAAAGGTGGTTTTAATTCCAATGGATGAGCTTTCTTTAGCTGATAGGGTGTTTAGCGGTGATTTTGAAGCCGTGCTTTGGGCTGAGGCTATTGGTAGGGATTGGGATTTGAGTCGTTGGTATTCTCAGAGCGAATTGAACTTTTCTGGTTTTGCTTCGGAAAAAGTGGATAGATTATTGGCAGAGGCAAACAACAAGAGAGAAGAGAAGGTTGAAATTGCTGAAGCGGTTGCTTCAGACTATCCGGCAAGTTTTCTTTTTTCTGTTCCTTACATTTGGGCTACTCGGGGGGTAGGTGGGGCTTCTTTGAGCATTCAAGGGGATCAGCCTTCAGATAGGTTTAAAGAGGTGTCTCAGTGGTATTTAGCTCCTTCCAAGTAAGGAGTTCTTGATTGCGTTATATTTTGTTTGTAGAATAAAAAAGAGCTCTTATGGGTTAAGTTGGAAGTAAAGTTTTAAAATTTTAATTTTGTGCCGGGGTAGCTCAGTGGTAGAGCACAGGTCTGAAAAACCTGGTGTCGGCGGTTCGATTCCGCCCTCCGGCATAATTTATAAATTTAATTGTAGTTGTTTTGAGGTTTTTAGAGTAATAGTTGTTTAATTGGCGTGGTGGCCGAGCGGTTAGGCAACGGTTTGCAAAACCGTGTACCCGGGTTCAAATCCCGGCCACGCCTAATTAATTCCAAAATCTCGGGGTGTGGCGCAGTTGGTAGCGCACAGGGCTGGGGGTCCTGTGGTCGCGGGTTCGAGTCCCGCCACCCCGATAAAGAGCTAAAATTCCTTTTTTGCGGGCTCGAATCCTGTCTGCCCTGCCTGCCCTGACTGCCGTCAGGCAGGCGGCAGGCAGGGGTATACGCACAGGCCTGGGGAGCTTGGCGTTTTCCCCGCACCTTGTTACTAGAGTGTTTGTTAAGGTATTATTTTAATTATTTGCCCAGGTGGCGGAATTGGTATACGCACAGGCCTGAGGAGCCTGGCTCGTTTTCGAGCATGGGGGTTCGAGTCCCCCCCTGGGCATAGTTAGACAAAAGTGTTTGCCGAGGTAGCTCAATGGTAGAGCAGCCGCCTTGTAAGCGGCAGGTTAAGGGTTCAAGTCCCTTCCTCGGCTTAAGCTTATTTGTATTATTTTTTATGAATTCTTCTTTGTGGCTTAAAGCTTCATTTTGGTTTGATGCTCAACCTTCAGCCGATTTTTGGTTTAAAAAGCCCTCTTTGTATTTAGCTTTGGGAGTTTTAGTTTTTTCCTTTGTTTACTTGACTTTAATGTCTATTTTGTTTAAAAATAGCAAAGCACAGCGTATTTTAAGAGAGGAGATATTTTACTTTCTCTTTACTGTCAGTTTCTTGTTTTTGCTAGTGTGGTTTTTTAGAAGCCAAAGCGTGGCTTACT
This sequence comes from bacterium, assembly GCA_021157605.1. Classification (NCBI taxonomy): domain Bacteria; species bacterium. Next base: position 7,699 of record JAGGWG010000007.1, read on the forward strand.
TGGGTTGCCCTTTTGCCTTTTTGTTAGTAGGGTTAATTGCTTTGGTCTGGATTATCTATCTAATTAAAGTGGTGGTTAAGGTTTTTCTGCCTCTTCGGAAAGAGGAGAAGGAGTGGGAGAGAAAAAAGAAGTATCTACCTCGGGCAAAAACTAAAAACTAATGATGCCAACAGCTGCTAAAAAAACTAAGACCAAAAATCTGCCGCTTTATGATTTATCTTTATTTAAAAAAGGCAGCAAACTTGAAGGTGTTATTTTTGCTATAGAGCAAAATCGGGTATGGGTTGATATTGAGGGAAAGTTTGTGGGCTTTGTTCCTAAACAGGAGGTCAGCGATGAAAAGGCAGTTGAGATTGGGAGTAAAGTTGAAGTTTCTGTATTAGAACCTTCGGATGATGAGGGTAATTTAGTTTTGTCAATGCGTCCGCTAAACAAAGATGAGGTTTGGGCTTATCTTAAGAAAGCTTATGAGGAAAATGAAATAGTTGAAGTTGAGGTGAGCCAAGCTAATCGCGGAGGCTTGATTGTTTGCAAAGAGAATGTTTGTGGGTTTTTGCCTGTGTCTCAGCTGACCTTAAAACATTATCCGCGGGTAGAAGGAGGCGATAGAGAGGAGATATTAAAGAGATTGCAGAGTTATATAGGTAAAAAGTTCAAAACCAGAGTTATTAACTTTGATTATGATCCGGTAAAGCTTATTTTTTCTGAAAGAGCAGCTGAAGAAGAAAGACGCCTAAAACAAGTCCAAAAATTGAAAACAGGAGAAGTTTTAGAAGTGGAGGTTACAGGAATTGCTGATTTTGGTCTCTTTGTCAAATTTTTAGATGATTTAGAGGGTTTAGTTCATATCTCTGAAGTGTCTTGGGAAAGAGTAGAAGATCTCAAAAGCCAGTTTGAAATCGGGCAAAAATTAAAGGCTAAAATTGTTTCTATTGAAAATGGTCGGGTGGCTTTATCTTTAAAGCGGATGAGTAAAGATCCTTGGTTGACCAAAGTAAAAAAGTTCAAAGTTGGCACCAAGATAAAAGGTAAAATCAAAAAAGTTGTTCCTTTTGGAGTTTTGGTCAGGGTAGAGGAAGGGATTGAAGGTCTGGTTCCTCTTTCGCTTTTGCCGGTGAAATTTGGTATTGATTTGGAAGCGACTTTTAAAGAAGGAGAGGAGTATGAGTTTAAAATTAAAGAAATTGATCCTGAAAACCACCGCTTGATTCTTGTTTACCCTTCTCTTTTGCCAGAAAAGGTGGAAAAAGAGAGGGAGATGCTCAAAAAAGCCAAACTTTCAGCAGAGCTGATTAAAAAGATTATTAGCCAAGGCATAGCTATCAAAGAGTTGGAAAAAATGAAGGAAGAGGAGTTGGCAAAGGTTCTTAAAATTAGTTCTAAGTCAGCTAAAAGTCTTAAAAAAGCAATTACCAAAAAGTAATTTATGATTATTAAATGGTTTGGGCAAGCGTGTGTTCAGATTAAAACCGGGAACAAAATAGTTATTATTGATCCCTTTAAAAATATTGGCTTAAAAATGCCTAATTTTAGGGCTGATATTGTTTTGGTAACCCATAATCACTTTGACCATAACAATGTTTCAGCGATTAAGCCTAGAGAAGGAAAGAAAGAGTTTGCTTTTTTTGAAGGAGCAGGAGAGTTTGAAGCTGAAGGGATAATTATAAGAGGTATCCCTGCTTGGCACGATAATGAGATGGGCAGAAAAAGAGGGAAGGTTTATATGTATTTGCTTCAAAGTGAGGGTATAAATATAGCTCACTTGGGTGATATAGGGCAGAAAAAACTATATGAAGAACAGGTAGAGGCGCTTAATAATGTTGATATTTTATTTATCCCTGTAGGCGGAGTTTACACAGTAGGGGCAGAGGAAGCATTTGAGATTGCTAATCAGATTGATCCTAAAATTATTGTTCCTATTCACTACAAAATTAAGGGATTAAATATTGATCTTGAACCTGTAGATAAGTTTTTAGAGCTAGAAGGCAAGCATCCCCAGCCGCTTAAAGAGTTGAAGGTAGAAAAAGAAAAACTGGCTCGGCAAGAAGAAAGAGAGGTGGTTTTGCTTGAACCTGCTAAGTAACTTACTTTGGACAGACAATTGGCAGTTTCCCTTTTGTGTTATAATAGTAGGCGATGTTTTGGCGCAGAAAACAGAAAAATTTAGCTTTAGCTTTGGATATTGGTACAGAGTTTGTTAAGACTTTGATTTTTGAAGTTAAAGAGGGAAAAGCAGAGATAATAGGGGCTGGCAGAAAGCGTCAGCGTCTTGGCGATATGCAGGGAGGTGCGGTTAGAGACATTAAAGGCGTTATCCAGACCGCGGAGTTGGCTATTGAAGAGGCAGAGAAAGAGGCACAAAGTCAGGCTCCCAAGGCGATTTTAGGTATTGCGGGTGAATTGGTAAAGGGGGCTACTACAATTGTTCACTACACTCGCCTTAATCCCGAAAAGGAAATTACTTTTAAAGAGCTGGCTAAAATTATCCGTCGTGTTCAGGAGGAAGCCTTTAGCCAAGCCCGAGAGATATTAGCAGAAGAAACTGGACACTCTTCTGTAGAGGTTAAATTAGTTAATTCCGCTATTGTAGAGGTTAAAATAGACGGATACAGAGTTAATAACCCTATTGGTTTTAAGGGCAAAGAGGTGGTTGTAGGTGTTTTTAATGCTTTTGCCCCACTTGTACATTTAGGAGCTTTGCAGACTATTGCTGATGAATTGGGTTTGGATTTGCTTTCTATTGCTGTTGAGCCTTATGCTGTAGCTCGGGCTTTTATTGAGGAGGGGGATTATTCTGCTATTTTTATTGATATTGGCGGCGGCACTACTGATGTAGCTGTAGTCAGGAAAGGAGGAATTGAGGGGACAAAGATGTTTGCTTTGGGCGGCAGGGCTTTTACTAACCGTATTGCCCAAGAGTTAAATCTTTCTTTTTCCGAAGCAGAAAAAATAAAGCTTAAATACTCCGCAGGTAATGTGGTGCCAGAAATAAAAAAGAAAGTGCAAAAAGGGTTTAGGAGAGATGTTTCTGTTTGGGCAGAGGGGCTTAATCTTTCTTTGGCTGAGTTTGTTGATGAGGATCTTTTGCCTTCGCGGATATTCCTTTGTGGGGGTGGGTCGCTTTTGCCCGAGATAAAGAAGCAGCTGCAAAAAAGTGATTGGCGCAAGGGCCTTCCTTTTGCCCGTTCGCCTAAAGTAGAGTTTTTGAGCTTAAAAGGCATTTCTTCAGTAATTGATCGTACTGGCCGTCTTTCTGCCCCAGAAGATATTACCCCCGTAGCTTTAGCTTCTTTATCTTTAGAATTAGTTGGTGAGGAATCTATATTAGATGAAGTATTGTCTCAAGCTGTTAGGGCATTAAGAACATAAAGATTTTATGGGAAAAGCAAAAAAAATGGAAATTGTTTATCTAGAACCTGATGAGGAAATCCCTTCAGTTATTAGTCGTTTAGAAGAAACAAAATCAAAAAAGGTGGTTTTGGTAATACCCAAAGAAGCGATTTTAACCCACAGCATTATCAATCTGAAGCTTTTGCAAAGAGAGGCTAAAAAGCTAAAAAAACAAGTGTCGGTGGTAACTGCAGATGAAGTAGGGCAAAACTTAGCCCGAAAGGCAGGTTATTTAGTTTATAGTTCTCTAAAAGAACTCAATAGCGGAGGAACTTCTCCAGTTGAGTCCCCAGGACCTGAAAAAGGTTTTAGAAAATCTATTGATATCTCTGCACCTCGTCCAGATGGAAAAAGCGTTTTAAAGTCTAGGAGGAGTAAAACAAAGGAAGTAAAACGCAAATCCAAAACAAAGAAATCTGTTTTTAGCCGCTGGCAAAAAGTTGTTTTGTTTGTCGGGTCTTGTTTTGCTCTTATAATTTTGTTTTTTGTTCTTTATCTTTATATTCCTAAAACAACAGTTACTCTTTATTTAAAAGGTGAAGAGCAAACAAGGGATTTTGCTTTAGTTTTATCTTCAAATCCTCAAGAAAAAGAGGTCAAAGCAGAGGTTGTAAGCAAAGAAATAGAAAAAGAAAGCAAGGGTGTAGCCAGCGGAGAAGAGGAAATAGGAGCCAAAGCCAAAGGGGTAATTACAATTTACAACTATTGGGATTCCACACCTCAAGTTTTAGTTGCTCAGACGAGGTTTCAATCAATCTCTACCAACAGAATTTTTCGCATTCAAAAACAGATTACTGTTCCTGGTACAAGTATATCCCAAGGTCAAATTGTTCCCGGTACTCTTGAAGTGGAAGTTATTGCTGATGAGGTAGGGGCTGAATACAATATCGCTCCTGACAAGTTTATTATCCCTGGTCTTCCTACTGCTAAGCAGTCCAAGATTTATGCTGAAAGTAAGGTTCCTATGTCAGGAGGTTATAAAAAGAAAATAAAAGTGGTTACTGAAAGTGATTGCCAAACTCTTTTAAATAAGCTTAAAGAAGAAGCCAAAGAGGAGTTTGCTAAAGAAGTCAAAAAACTAAAAGATGAAGACTTGGTCAAAAGAGATGATTTTGTTTTTGAAAAAGTAAAAGAAGAGGTTTGTTCACCAGCTGTAGGAGATGAGGCCACTGCTTTTACGGGGAGAGTTAAGATAGAGTTTAGCTTTTTTGCTTTTTATGATAAAGATTTGAAAACAAGACTTAGAGAAGAGGCAGAAAAAGTTTTGAGTCCAGCCAAGGAGTTGGCCCAAAGTTCTTTTTCTAAGATGGGGTTTAAGGAGAAAAATCTTGATTTCGAAAACAAAAAGCTGCGTCTTAAGATCAGCACCAATCTTGTTCTTTTGCCTAAATTGAATTTAGAGGCTTTAAAATCTAACCTTGCTGGGCGTTCTAAACAGGAAGCAGAGAGCTATTTAAACTCCTTTGAGGAGATTGAGAAAGCAGAAGTAAGTTTCTTTCCTTCTTTTTGGCAAAAAATACCTTCCCGCCCCTCTCAGATTAAAGTAGAGCTAAAAACAGAGTAATTTTATGAGAAAAAAAGTTATCTTGGTTTTTTTATTAGTTTTTACTGGTTTAGTTGTTTTTTGCTTTTGGTGGTATTGGCAGGGTCTAAAAAGCAAGGGTGGAAGTATAGTCAAGGAGGTTGAAATACCGGCTCAAATTGGAGATGAAGAAGTTTCAGTAATCCTTTTTCGTGAGGGGTTAATCAAGTCTCCTTATGTTTTTCGGATTTATGCTTTTCTGACTGGTAAAGACAAAAAAATAAAAGCCGGCACCTATCTCTTAAACAGCGATCTTTCTGTGCCGGAGATATTAGACACTTTAGTTCAGGGAGAGGTTTTAACCTATAAAGTAACAGTTCCTGAAGGTTTGAGTATTGAGGAAATTGATATTTATCTAAAGGAAAAATATGCTCAATATGGTTTTCAAAAAGGAGATTTTAAAGAGGCAGTTAGGAGTTTTATTGCTGAAGCAAAAGAAAAATTTCCCGCAGTTGCTGATAAGATAGAAGAGTTTGGTTTGGAGGGTTTTCTTTTAGGAGATACCTACTTTTTAAAAACTGACAAAGTGGCCCAAAGATTGGTCTCTAAAATGATTTCTAATTTTGAAAACAAAGCTTGGTCTGTACTAAATCAGGATTTAAGCAAGCCTCTTTCTGACCCTTATCAAGCTTTGGTTTTAGCTTCTTTGGTGGAAAAGGAAGCAAAGACAGAAAAAGATCGACGCTTGGTAGCTGGGATATTTCTTAAACGTTTAGAAAATAATGATTTTCTTCAGTCCTGTGCTTCTATAAACTATGTTTTGTCAGAGAAGAAAAAGGTTCTCTCCAGCAGTGATTTGTCTATTGATTCGCCTTATAATACCTATAAAAACAAAGGTTTGCCACCAGCTCCTATTGCTTCTCCAAGTTTAGAATCAATAGAGGCTGTTTTTAGTCCTCTTTTTTCTCAATACTACTATTTTCTTTCTGACCAAAATGGAAAGCTTTATTTTTCTGCCACCTACGAGGAGCACCTAAAATTGAGGGAGAGAATTATAGGGAAGGGTGATTAAAGTTTTTTATCGGGTTTGCAGAGTTGTGCAGCTGTGGAGTGTGTTTTTATTAAAAGTGATATAATATCTAACGGAAAGATGTTTGAACTTAGATATAAATCACAGAGCTTTTTATCTAGAAGAGTTTTTATAAGGGGTTTTTTGGTTTTCCTTGTTTTTTTTCTTCTTTTAAGCATAGTTTTAGAATTTATTGTTCCCCAGAGCAGTTTAGCAGCCCAAAGTTTTTATGCTTCTTACAATACAACTTTGGATGCAGATGAATCGTTAGGTTCTGCCACGGCTTCTACCAGCTCCTCCTTTCCCTCTTTGGTTTCACCGGGATATGGTGGTTCGGGACAGGCAGTTAGTTTTACTGAAGGACAAACTCTTTATTACTCCCTTGATAACAATTTAAATCCAGCCGAAGGGCAGTTTTCCATAAAGTTTAAACCTGAGTTTAATTTTCAACGTCAGATTCCCACTCTTCCCGGTATAGCTGATTTATACTTTGATCAGGAAAGCGGTTATTTATATATTGCTGCTTCAAGGTATATTAGCGACAGTTCTAGTATAGTTAAACTTAAACCTGATCTCTCAGATTTTGAGTTTATAGGTGGGGCAAATGTTAAAAGCTTAGCTACAAGAATTTGGGGGATATGGTATGATTCTCCTTCTCAATTTATTTATTTTACTGATGAGCGATACGGCAACAGGGTCGGCAGGATTAAAATTGATGGAACTCAATGGAAATTGTTGGGAAGTTATGGATCAGGCGAAGGACAATTTAATAGACCTGAAGGTATTTGTAAGATGGGAGATTATCTTTATGTAGCTGATAGTTATAACCATCGTTTAGTGAAAACTGGTACAGATCTTTCCGGTTCAGAGTGGGAAACATTTGGTAGTTATGGCTCGGGTCAAGGGCAGTTTTATCAGCCAGGTGATATTTTTTGTGATACCAATACAGGTTATTTGTATATTGCTGATACTCTTAATAACCGGATAATCAAAACAAAATGGAATGGTGTAGGTTGGACAGAGGTAGCAACAGGAGTCACCAGCCCAACCAATATTTGGTATGATTCCACTTCTAATTATGTTTTTTATGTACGCAATGGAGCAGTGGGAAAAATTAAATCTGACGGTACTGGAAAGCAGGAATATGTAAGGGGTGATACTGTAGACAGCACAAGATACGATTATGGAGGAGTAGCTATAGATGCTATTAATCAAAAAGTTTATGCTTCTACTCTTTACCACTTTGGTTTTTTGTATGAAATCCCTTTTGCTTTTAATTCTCGAAGCAGGCTTTTGACTGTTTTGAGTGATGCTAATACTCAGGATGATCTGACTTTTGATAATCCCAATACAGTTCAGTTGTTAAATAGTGGCAATATATTGGTTAAGGATGCAGGGGGGATTCATGAGATTAGTTTAGATAAAAAGTATCGGCGGGATTTTTACTGTGCGGCTAAAGATAAATGTTTTCTTATTGATAGATCTAGTTGGGGAGGGGGAGATTTTATTTATAGTGAAACAGAGGGAGTGATATATGCAGTTAATAAAGGAAAACTCTATGCTTTTAAAATGGATGGCTCTTTTTATTCATTAGGGAGAGATTTGCCGACTGATATGTTGGGTATGGCTTATGATAGATTTTCAGGTTATTTTTATATTTCCAACACCCATGACTACTTGATGAAAACTAATTTTGAAGGATCTTCATCTGAAACTTGGGGGAGTTATGGCTCGGGTGTGGGGCAGTTTGTTAACCCGCAAGGGATATGGTATGACTCCTCTTCCGGATATTTATATATTGCTGATACAGATAACCACCGCATTATTAAAACTAAATGGGGAGGCGAAGGTTGGACTACTTTGGGGAGTAATGGAGCAGGAGATTTGCAGTTTAATTCACCACGCGGTATTTATTATGATTCTGATTCAGACTATATTTATGTAGCTGATTATAATAATAATCGCATTGTTAAGACCAAAATTGATGGTACTGGCTGGACAGTGTTAGATGGTTTTAGTCTACCTTTTGATGTTTGGTATGACTCCTCTTCCGGGTATTTATATGTTTCTAACTATGGAGGCGAAGGAAGTATTGTTAAGACCAAAATTGATGGTACTGGCTGGGAATCTTTTGATGGAGAGTACAACCAAATACTTCTTTATGGTGTAAGCGCTTCAAATACAGAACCAAGATTGCAGATTGATCCAGTTAGAGGATTTATCTATTTTAATCCCAGTTTTGGTAATAAGTCAGGAGTTTATGTTAAGTTAGAAAACCTCTCTTCTGATTGGCATAGTTTGGATGTGCTTTATAAAGCAAGTTCAGGACAGATAAAGATGGTTTTAGATGGCAGCACTCTTTTAGACATTACTGAGGATTCTTGGGATACACCTGATTGGGGCAGTGTTTTTTATATAGGGGCTTCCGATACAGGCGGTCAATGGTTTAGGGGAAAGTTGGATGAGTTAGCAATTCAGAACATAGCTGATGTAGTTCCTCCAACCAATCCAGTCCAAATAAATGCTTATTCTAACTCCAGTAAAGAGAAAGAGTTTTCAGATGGGGGGTGGGGAAATGCTAATGCTCCAGAGGGACCGTATTTTGAGTGGTCAGAAGGTATAGATAATGAGTCTGGAATAGCTGGTTATTATGTTTATTTTGGAACTGATCAAAATGCTGATCCTGAAACAGCGGGAGAGTGGCAAACAGCAACTTATTTCACCAATTCTTCAGCTTTAACCTTGGGCACCACCTATTACTTGCGAGTTAAAACCCAAGATAATGCTAATAACAAATCAAATCCAGAAACTCTCTTCACCTACAAATTTGACAACCAATCTCCTGATCCTCCTGAATACGTCAATGTTTCCCCGCTGGGTTGTTCTACTACCAGCATTTTTACTTTCACTTGGCCTGAAGTATCAGATACTCACTCTGGTTTTGCTGGTTTTGAGTATAAGTTAGGTTCTCAAGGAGAAATTCAATTTACTACTCAAACTACTATCCAAGCCCCACCATATCAAGAAGGAGACAATGTCTTTTATGTCAGAAGTAAGGACAATGCTGGCAATACTTCTTCTTGGCAAACAGCCATATTCTGTTCCACAGGAGTAGCCCAAATCATTGATGGACCTTATGTTGAAACCGGCCCCAGTTCTATGGTGGTAAATTGGGTATCTAACAAACGCACTACTTCTTATGTCAGAGTCTATGAAGGCAATGAGTATGTTTCAGAACAAGGCCATACTGAGTATACCTATAGTCATGAAGTTAAAGTAGTAGGGCTGGAGCCAGAAAAATCCTACCGCTACCAACTCCGCTGGACAGATTCCTCAGGCAACTTAGGTGAATCCCAGTGGTATGAGACTAAAACTTCTGCTGCTCCTTCGGTTCGTAATTTTTCTTATTCTGTTTTCTCTACTTCAAGAGTTTTGTTAAGTTGGGAAACTTCAGAGTTAGCAACTTGTGCAATAGAGTATGGTTCAGGCAGTTTGGATCACTTAGTGGAGATATCTGGGTATGGTACTTCTTTTTCTAAAGAACTTACGGATCTTCAAGCAGGCTCTAATTATCAGATTAGAGTAGTGGCCCGAACTCAAGATAGGTTTCCTTTTTACTATAGCCTCACCTTCCAAACCCCCCCATACCCCTCCATCTCTTCTCTCACCTTCCAAGAACAAAAGGAAACACCTACTCCTACTATCTCAGTCTCTTGGAAAACTAATGTAGAAACTACTTCAGCTGTATTCTACA
>JAGGWG010000008.1 GCA_021157605.1 bacterium
AAACGATTTTTAGATTTTTCAGGCAATATTTCAGTTAAAAAAATCAATTTAGCTTTGGTGCGCAAGTTTAGATTGCACCTAAATCGTCAAAGAGACAGCAGGGGAGATTCTTTAAGTTTAAAAACACAGGCTTACCATTTAATTGCCTTAAGGGCTTTTTTGCGTTTTTTGGCTAAACAGGATATTGCTTCTTTGGCTCCAGAAAAAATAGAACTGCCGAAAACAGAAGAAAAAGAGATAAGCTTTCTTGAACCAGAAGAGGTTAAGGATCTTTTCAAGTCAGTGCCTGATTCAGGAAAAGTAAGCCATTTGCGCGACCGGGTAATTTTAGAGGTTCTTTATTCAACCGGTTTGCGCGTTAGTGAACTCGTTTCTTTAAATAAGGATGATATTAACTTAAAAAGGGAAGAGTTTTCTGTAAAAGGCAAAGGAGGGAAAATCAGAGTAGTGTTTTTAACTCCTTCAGCTAAAGAGTGGCTTAAGCGTTATTTAGAAAAAAGGGAAGATATGGATAGAGCTTTGTTTGTGCGCACTAAAGGTAGGGGTAATGATTTAAGATTAAGCACCCGTTCAGTTGAGCGTATGATTAGTTTTTATGCCAAAAAAGCGGGTTTAGCCAAAAAAGTAACCCCACATACTCTGCGCCACTCTTTAGCCACAGCTATGCTTAGAGGTGGAGCGGACTTAAGAGCAGTGCAGTCTCTTTTGGGCCATTCTTCAATTACTACTACCCAGCGCTACACCCACGTTACTGACGAACACTTAAAAGAGGTCCACCAAAAATATCATCCGCAAAACAAAAAGAAAAAAACTGGAGAATAGAGTTTTTACTCTTTAGTTATTTGTTTGCTGTGCTTTTTGAGATATTCTTTGGCTTCTTTTTTGTTTTTGAGTTTGCCAGATAGTTGCAGATCTCTTAGCTGTTGTTTTATTTTCCCCACCAAACGAGATGGTTTAATACCAAGGATTTCCATAATTTCTTCTCCGCTTAAAAGATGGGGGAGTTCTCTTTCTTTTTGGTTAGCCTCAATAACTTCTTTTACTTCTGCTAGTTTTTTAAGCATTTGGTTAAAAAGAGAAAAATCTGGTTTGCCTGAAGGAGGGACAGTGGCAGAGATATCTGCCCAAGTCAAAGCTAAAAGCTCATTACCTCTGCCGTCAGGGTTAAAAAAGTATTTTTCCAATGTTGAAAGGCGCATTTTTTCAATATCGCCGGCAACACAAACCATATGGTGTTTGACTAAAAATACTAATTTTTCTTTGTCTATGTGCAGCCGATGGGAAGTGGGGAAGATAGAGAGTTTAAGATGTTTGACTAATTTTTCAGTTATTTTGGCGCTTTCAGTGTCGTGTCCAGTAAAGCGGATTCTGTCCCCGGTTTCTTCTGGCCCTTTAAATGTTTTTGGTTTGCCTAAATCATGAAATAGAACTGCAAGTTTAGTATGGATTGAGATTGGGTTTAGCTCTACAGGAAAGGAGATTTTTCCGTCTGCAAGCTTCTGTTCTAAAAGCTTTAACTTTTTGAGAGCAAGCAAGGTGTGGGTGTAAACATCGCCTTCAGAGTGAAACTCTTCAGGTTGAGGTACTTTTTTAAGAGCCTCAACTTCAGGCAGTATAAGGGGTAAAACGCCGCTGGCATCCAAAAGTTCTATCATTCTTTCTGGGTCAGCAAAAAAACCTTTTAAAAACTCAGTAGCGATTACTTCTTCAGCCACGCGAGGCATTCCTGTCTCTGTTTTGGTTGTTATTTGTTGGGATAGTTTTTTCATTGCCGCAAAGGTTTTCTCTTCTATGTTAAATCCCAACTCACAAGCTAGTCTTATCCCTCTTAATATCCTTGAAGGGTCTTCTAAAAACCTTTCTTCAGGTTTGCCTACAGCGCGAATAACTTTTTGGCAGATGTCTTTTTTGCCTTCAAAAGGATCAACTAATTTTCCGTCTAAACTTAAAGCCATAGCATTAATAGTAAAATCGCGGCGGGAAAGATCTTTTTCTAAATCTACTCCTAAAGAGGGTTGGAGATTTTTATATCCCAATCCTGTCCAGCGGTCTTCCCGCGGCAGAGCAACATCAATGATTTTTTTTGTACCAGAGGGTTTAAATTTAAAAACACCAAAATTGCGGGATTCAACCGGTTTTATATCTCCGTACTGAGAGAGTATTTTTTCTATTTCTTGAGGGCTTAGACTTAAGACTACAAAATCAAAATCTTTACTTTTTCTATCCAAAAGCCAATCTCTGACAGCGCCGCCAACCAAAAATATCTGATCCGGAGAAAAGCCACCCAGAAAACTCATTTCTGGCTGTTTTTTAAGGGCAGTGAGATTTTGGCAAAGTTTCTCTTTTTGTGTTTGTTTGAAATCTGGTTTACTACCCATTTTCACTTGTTAATATAACAAAACTTTAATAGAAAACAAAAATATAAAGCTTTTTGGAGGATTTCTTGATTTTAACAGAGGCCTCCTCTATTCTTATGCTAAATGGCTCTTAAAGTAGGGATTGTTGGTTTGGCTAATGTAGGAAAATCTACTCTTTTTAATGCTTTAGTAGAGCAGGAGCAGGCTGAAGTAGGCAATTATCCTTTTACCACTATTGATCCCAATACAGCTGTAGTTGAAGTGCCTGATAGAAGTCTTGATAAATTAAAAGAGTTTTTGGGGGTTTCTCAAAAAATACCGGCAACAATTGAGTTTGTTGATATTGCTGGTTTAATCAAAGGAGCTCATAAAGGCGAGGGTTTGGGAAATCAGTTTTTAGACCATATCCGCAGAATGAACGCTTTGATTATAGTTTTAAGGGCTTTTGAGAGCAAAGAAATTAGTTTTAGCGCCGGCGGACCAAAAGAGCAGTTGGAGATTGTTTTGGGTGAATTATGGCAAAAAGACAGGGAGACATTGACAAGAAAAATTGAGGAGCTTCGACCTAAAGCTAAAGCAGATAAGAAATGGCAGAAGTTTGTTGAAATTTTAGAGAATTTTATCCAAGCAATTGACCAAAAAAAAGATCCAAAATTTTTGTATAAAAAATTAGATAAAGAAGAGAAAAAATTTATTCGTTCTTTGTTTTTACTTTCTCTCAAGCCATATTTTTTAGTTGTTAATGTTTCTGAAAATGAAGCCTCTGAGCAAAGTGAGAAGTTTGGTTTTAAAAAGGCGGTAGTTGTTTCTGCTAAAACAGAAAAAGAGCTTATCGAGCTTGACCCAAAAGATCAGAAGGAGTATTTGGAGGTTTTGGGTTTAAATGAGCGGGTCCTAAAACGTATTATTAAAAAGGCTTACTCTCTTTTAGATCTAATCACTTTTTATACTTATAAGCCAAAAGAGATGGTTCAGGCTTGGGCTTTAAAAAAGGGAAGCTCAATAATAAAGGCAGCAGGAAAAATTCATACTGATTTTGCTAAAAACTTTATTAAAGCAGAAGTAATAAATACTAAAGAGCTGTTGCAATACTCTTCTCTTAAAGAAGCAGGGGAGAAGGGGAAAATAAAAATTAAAGGTCGGGATTATAAGGTTAAAGACAAAGATTTGATCTATATACACCACTCTTAAATCTTGCCAAAGTGTTTTTTGTCTGTTAGACTAAATCAAAACTTAGTTTTCAGGTATGAATGAGTATTTGCTTGCTTTACTTTTCACATTAGAGACAAAAGCTAAAGAAAAAGAAAAAAAGCTAAAAAGTGTTGTCAAAAAGCTAAAAGGAAAAGTTTTGGCAACAGAACAAAGGGAAGAAGATTTGGCTTATCCTGTGGCTAAGCAGACAAGAGCCCAGCTTTTAAAAGTATTTTTTGCTTTGGATGGCAAGGATTTGCTTGAATTTAAAAAAGAAATTCAGGGTGTAGAGCCACTACGTTATTTAATTGTTAAGTTTCCTTATTCTAAAGTTAAGGCAAAAGAGGAAGACAAGACTAAAACTGCAGCCAAAAAGAGCAAGAAGCCAAAAATAAAAAAAAGAAAAAGGAAAGATACAAAAGCCAAATTAGATAAGGCTCTTAAAAAAGTATTAAAAGGATAAGATGAGGGGTTTCAACAGAGTTATTATTGCTGGCAATGTCACCAAGGATCCGGAGTTGCGCACTACGCCTTCAGGGCAGTCAGTGACTTCTTTTTCTGTAGCCACAAACAGAAAGTATAAGGACGCCTCGGGGGAACTACAAGAGACTACAGAGTTTCACAATGTTGTTGCCTGGGGGAAATTAGCAGAGCTTTGTACCCAGTTGCTTCACAAGGGCAGCGGGGTGCTTATTGAAGGCAGGTTGCAAACCAGAAGTTGGGAAGGGCAGGATGGAGTTAAGCGTCAGACTACGGAGATTGTAACTGAAAATATGGTAGCGTTATCCCCTAAAGGGGCGACAGAAATATCGGCTGAGGATACGGCAGAAGAAAAGACGGATTTAGAAAATCAGAAAAAAGAAAGAAGCAAAGAACCAAAAAAGGAAGATAAAAAAGACGAAGAGGAAATAATTGATATTGACGAAATTGAGTTTTGATTATGAGAAAAAAATGTTTTCTTTGCGGTAAAAAAATTCAAGCCATTGATTTTACTGAAAAAGAATTGCTTTCTCAGTTTATGACTGAGAGCGGTAAAATTTTGCCTCGTAAAAAACTGCGTCTGTGCAGTAAGCATCGTCGCCAGATTAAAAAAGCCATTAAAAGGGCGAGAAATTTGGGACTTTTACCTTTTGTGGTAAAATAAGCCTAATGCAAAGTTTAAGATCTCTTTTGGGGCGGAGTGTAGTTAGTGTTCAGACACAAAAAAAATTGGGAAAAATAAAATGTGGGGTTGTTGATCCGGATACAGGGAGATTAGTTGCTTTTGAGTTAAAAACTGCACTAAGACAAAATTGGTTAGCTTTGGTTGATATTCGCGAGTATGGCGAAGACGAAGTTTTAATTAATTCTGAAGGTAAATTGGTGGTTTTGGATGATTTGCCCCGGGTAAAGAAACTTTTGCAGTCTCCTTTAAAGGTAGTGGAGGCTAAAGTTTTTACTGAGTCAGGTCGTTTTTTGGGGCGGGTTTCAGATGTTGTTTTTGATGAACATTCAGGCGAAATTATCAAATACTATATAACTCAGCCGTTTTTGCTTAGCCCCCTCAGAGCTTATTTGATTTTAGATAGAAAAGAGGTCTTGAGGGTAGAAAGGAGGGGTTTGATTGTTAAGGATCCTGAGAAAAAAGCTCCAGCCCAAGCTTTAGCCTGATAGGGCAAAAAATTTGAATAATGGAGTTTGCTGAAAAAGTCAAAAAAATAGTCAGAGTCATACCCAAAGGCAAATTGCTTACTTATAAATTAGTAGCTCAAAAAGCAGGGAATGTTAGAGCTGCTCGTGCTGTGGGTTCTGTTCTTAATCAAGCTTTTAGAAATGGCGAAAGGCTCCCCTGTTTTCGGGTTGTCAGAAGCAATGGTCAGGTTGGAGGTTATGCTTTAGGCGAAAAAGAAAAGATAAAGCGGCTCAAAGAGGAAGGGGTAAAAATTAAAGGGAAAAGGGTAGTTGATATTGGGCAGTACTTGTTTTAGACTGATAGCTATGGTTTTAGTTCGGGTAGAGAATTTGGTTAAAATTTATCAGCAAGGCAAAAAAAGAGTAAGGGCTTTAGATGGCGTTTCTCTTACAATTACAAAAGGAGAAATGGTGGGGATTATGGGTCCTTCAGGTTCAGGTAAAAGTACGTTGATGCATATTCTTGGTTTTTTAGATGCGCCAGATAGCGGGAAATATTTTCTTGAGGATAGGGTTGTGCATCGGCTTTCTGAAAACAAAAAAGCAGTTTTAAGAAATAAAAAGTTTGGTTTTGTTTTTCAGAGTTTTAATTTGTTGCCAAGGACAATGGTTTGGGAAAATGTTGTTTTGCCTTTGGTTTATAGCCGGCATAAGCCTAAAAATTCATTTTTAAAAGCAAAAAAACTTTTAAAAAGAGTTGGTTTAGGCAGACGGCTGTACCACCGCTCTAACGAGCTTTCAGGAGGAGAACAGCAGCGGGTGGCTATTGCCCGGGCTTTAATTAATGATCCAGACATTATTTTGGCTGATGAGCCTACTGGCAATTTAGACTCCCGTTCTGGAAGGCAGATACTGGATATTTTTAGACAGCTAAACCGGGAGGGGAAAACAATTGTTATTGTTACCCACGACAAGGAAGTGGCTAAAATCACCAAACGCCGCATTTATATTAAAGATGGTAAAATAGTGAGCCGCTTATGAAGTTTTTTATTTTCTTAAAAGAAGCCCTAAAAGGGGTTTGGGCTAATAAGTTGCGTTCCTTTTTAACTCTTTTGGGGGTTTTAATAGGTGTTTTCTCAGTAACTACTCTTGTTTCTTTGGGGGAAGGGGTTAAAGCTGAACTTACTAATCAGATAACTGAATTGGGTTCAAGTATGCTTTTTGTTATTCCAGCCAAGCTTGACTCAGGCTTCCAGTCTAATCCAGCCCAAGTTTTGAGCGGGGATATTTTAACTGAAGATGATTTAAGGGAAATTGGGAAGATGGATAAGGTTGCCGCAGTAGTTCCACTTCAGTTTTTGACTTTACCTGTTTTTTATTCTGGTAAGCCCATTAGTAGTGCTTTGGTAGTGGGTGTGAGCAAAGAAGCTTTTGGTTTTACTTA
This sequence comes from bacterium, assembly GCA_021157605.1. Classification (NCBI taxonomy): domain Bacteria; species bacterium. The sequence continues at coordinate 6,604 of JAGGWG010000008.1, forward strand.
TTTTGACATTGGCAAAGGAAGAGCTTTTGAAAAAATAAATGAGGCGGTAGTGGGCACAGGGATTGTTGAGGCAATGGGTGTTAAAGCAGATAAGGCAATTGGCAGAAAGTTAAAGATAAAAGACAGAGAAGTAGTAGTGAAAGGTGTTTTTAAGGCTAGTTCTGAGCAGAGTCTTTTTGGCCAGAGCGATACTTCTTTTATGGTAGCTGTCCCTATTGATTTGGCAGCTGAGATTGAAGGGAGAAAAAAGATATTTAGGATTGTGGTTCAGGTTGGGGAAGCAGCCGATGTGGAAGCAGTAAAAGAGAGTATTCAATCTTATTTAAATAAATCACATCAGGAAGAGATTTCTGTGGTGGATCAGGAAGATTTAGTTGGTTTTATAAACACCTTTCTTTCTCTTATGACTGCTTTTGTGAGCGCGATTGCCGCTATATCTTTGGTAGTTGGTGGAGTGGGAATTATGAATATAATGTTAGTTTCTGTTACTGAGAGGACGCGAGAGATTGGCTTGCGCAAGGCAGTGGGGGCAAAGCCGCGTGATATTTTATGGCAGTTTCTTTTGGAGTCAGTAGTTTTGACTTTTTTGGGCGGTTTAGTTGGGGTGTTGCTTTCTTTGGTTGTCTTAGTGGTTCTTTCTTTTAAAACTCCTTTGCCTTTTTTGTTTTCTTATAAAGGGGTATTGGTTGGTGTAGCAGTCTCAGTTTTGGTGGGGTTGGTTTTTGGTCTTTTTCCTGCTTGGTGGGCAGCTCAAAAAGACCCAATACAGGCCTTAAGATATGAATAGAAAAAAGTGGCAATAAAAAAAGGCGCCGAACTCGGCGCCTTTTTTGAGGCAATTTACATCTGCATTCCCATTTCGTCGTTGCCAGCTTGAGGCGCGTCTTTTTTCTCCTCTTTTTCAGCTACTGCTGCCTCAGTAGTTAAAAGGGTTGAGGCGGCTGAAACTGCATTTTCTAAAGCCAAACGCACGACCTTGACTGGGTCAATAATTCCGCTTTTAAGCATATCAACATACTCATTGTTTTTAACATCATAGCCAAGGTATGTTCCTTTTGTGTCCTTGTTTTCTGTTTCTAGTTTTTTGACTACATTTTCAGGATCATAGCCAGCGTTATAAACCATTTGTTTAATGGGTTCTTGGCAGGCTTCAGCCAGTATAGCTATACCAGCTTCAAAGCTGCCTTTGAACTCTTCAGCTTCTTTTGTGGAAGTGTTGGTTTTTTCCAAAGCTTTTTTAGCTACAAGCAAAGCAATGCCACCACCGGGAACGATTCCCTCTTCTACCGCTGCTTGAGTGGCAGCCAAAGCGTCTTCAATTTTAGCTTTGAGGTATTTCATTTCTGCTTCTGTGGCTGCCCCTACTTTAATAACGCCTACACCTCCTGAGAGCTTAGCTAATCTTTCTTGGAGTTTTTCTTTGTCAAATTCTGAATCAGTTTTTTCTAACTCTGCTCTGATCTGTTTGATTCTGGCTTCAATATCTCTTTTGCTCCCTTTACCGTCAACAATAGTAGTTGTTTCTTTGGTGACAATGACTTTGCGGGCTTCACCAAGCATAGTTAGGTCAGCGTTTTCTAATTTCATTCCCAATTCTTCAGAAACTACCTGTCCGCCAGTTAAAATAGCGATATCCTGCAACATCTCTTTGCGTCTATCACCAAATCCAGGAGCCTTAACCGCTACTGCATTTAAGGTGCCTTTAAGTTTATTCACCACCAAAGTGGCTAAAGCTTCACCTTCAACCTCTTCAGCAATAATTAAGAGATCTTTTTTCCCTGCTTGAGCAATTTTTTCTAAAACAGGGAGAAAATCATTAAGAGCAGATATTTTGCCATCATAAATTAAAATATAAGGATCTTCTAGGACAGCTTCCATTCGGCTGGCATCAGTAATCATATATGGGGATATATAACCTTCGTCAAACTGCATCCCTTCTACAACTTCTTTTTCTAAACCAACGGTTTGTGATTCTTCTACTGTGATAACACCGTCTTTGCCAACTTCTTCCATAGCTTCAGAGATAACATTGCCAATTTCAGCGTTTTCAGCAGAGATAGTTGCTACTTGGGCAATTTCTTCTTTGGTGGAAACTTTTTTAGAGATCTTTTTTAACTCTTGGATTAGTGATTTGGCTCCTTCAGAGAGTCCTAACTTAAGCCCCATAGGGTTAAGAGGAGCACGGGAAAGGCGTTCAAACCCTTTATTGATAATGGCTTGAGCCAAAACTGTAGCTGTAGTAGTTCCATCGCCAGCAGTATCATTAGTTTTTTCCGCTACCTCCTTAACGATTTCAGCTCCCATATTTTCAAACTTATTTTCAAGCTCTACCTCTTTGGCAATAGTCACCCCGTCATTAGTAATTTCCGGAGTCCCAAAACCCTTATCCAAAATTACGTTTCTTCCTTTGGGGCCAAGAGTGGTGCGGACAGTGTTGGCTAATTTGTTTACTCCTGCTAAAAGTTTTTTTCTCGCTTTGTCTGAAAAGAGAATATCTTTTGCCATAGTTAAATAATTAGTTTATAGATTTATTTTAATAATGCCAAGATATGGGTTGGTTCAGCCAAGAGATATTTTTTCTCTTCAATTTCAACTTCTGTTGGCCCGAATTTGTCCAAAACTACCAAATCATTCTTTTTAAGTTTGAGCTTTTTAACCGCTTCTCCTTTGCCTACAGCCAGCACCTTTCCTATTTGTGATTTTTCTTTTTCAGCAGTATCAGGCAGAACAATGCCCGATTCAGTCTTTTGTTCCTCTTCTTGAGGCTCAATTAAAACTCTGTTGCCCAAAGGCATAATTTTCATAGCACCTTTTTAGTTTATAAAAGTAAGGTATTTTCCGTTTCTCCATAATAGCGAAAAAAGATTATTAGTCAAGAGGTTTTTGTGCTAAAATTAAAACAATGATTCAGCCGTCAGACATAATCAAGCATGTTGTTTTGCAGTCTCGGGATAAGGCCGAGGAAGAGGAGACAAAGGCACGGGCTCGTGCTTTAGGCTTGGGTTATGTTAATCTTAAAATCTCTCCAGTACAGATAGAGGTTCTTCATATTTTAGGAGATGATGTTTCTAAAAAATATCGCTTGATTCCTTATTTAAAGATGGGGCGATTGGTGAGAATAGCTACAGATCAAGTTAATAAGGAAAAAGAAGCGATTTTAGAAAAACTGAGCTCAGATCTTAAGTTAAAACTGCAGCTGGTTTTAGCTTCGCCTTCTAGTGTTGCGCATGGTTTGGGCCTTTTAGAAAAAACAAAGGATCTGTTTTTAAAAAGAAAAACAGAAAAAATCACTATTTCTGCTGGCCAAATTCAAAAAGCAATAAAGACTTTAGCTGCTTTGCAGTCAGTTATTAAAACAATTCCCATTACCCAACTTTTAGAGTTAATTTTGGCTGGAGCTGTAGGCACTAGAGCTTCAGATGTGCATATTGTCCCCAGAAAACAGGGGGCGGTTTTGCGTTTCCGTGTAGATGGGGCTTTACAGGTAGTAACAATACTTTCTGAAGAGGCTTTTAAAGGTTTGGCTTCAAGAATTAAGTATTTAGCCAAAATGGAGATAAACAGACATCACGTTCCCCAAGACGGATCTTTTGGTTTTCGTTATGAAAATAAAGATTTAGACATTAGGGTTTCTTGTTTACCTACAATTTATGGTGAATCTTTTGTTTTAAGAATCCTTGAGGCAAGTCCTAAAATGCTTCATCTAGAGAAATTGGGGTTTAGCCAGCAGGTTATAGCAGCAATTCAAGAGGCTATACAAAAGCCTAATGGTTTGATTCTTAATACTGGTCCTACTGGCTCAGGAAAAACCACTACTTTGTATGCGATTTTAAATATTTTAAACAAACCAAATAAAAAAATTATTACTATTGAAGATCCTGTAGAGTATAAACTGCCGGGAGCAGTACAAATTCCAGTGACTAAAGAAGTGGATTTTGCCAATGGTTTACGTTCAATCTTAAGACACGATCCAGATATTATTATGGTGGGGGAGATAAGAGACAGAGAGACAGCTGAAATCGCTGTTCAGGCTTCTTTGACTGGCCATCTTGTTCTTTCTACTTTACATACCAATAACGCGGCTGGAGCCTTTGTCAGGCTTTTGGATTTAGGCATAAAGCCTTTTTTGTTGGCTGGAAATGTAAACTTAATTATTGCCCAGCGTTTAGTGAGACGAATTTGTCCCTATTGTCGGGCTAAAATTAAAATTTCTCCTGAAAAGAAAGAGTTTTATAAAAGATATTTTCGTGTTTCCCAAATTCCTGATATTTTAATAGTGGGTCAAGGGTGTGTTTACTGCCACGGTACAGGTTTTTTGGGACGAGTGGCTATTGGTGAAGTAATTAAACCTTCTAAAAAGCTCAATGCTCTACTTCAGTCTTCTCCTACAGCAGAAGCTATTGAAAGTTTAGCTAGCAAAGAAGGTATGGTACCAATGGTACGGGATGGTTGGAATAAAGTTGTTCAAGGGATTACTGTTCCAGAGGAAGTGATAGCAAAGACAAGTTTTTAGAATACCTATCAATAAGGGTGATATTGGAGGTAGCAATACTCTTTGTCGTTTGTGTATTGGGTGGAACAATTTCTTAGCCAGTTGTTGCGGCAATCATAGTAGTCTCTGCGTCTTGAATCGCAGAAACTTCTAACTATCCAACCCAGACCCCTTAGGCAGAGTTCATAAGCTCTTTTTTGAACAAAGCAGATTTGTTCAGTGGAGCTTTTGCATTCTTCGTATTTGTCTTTAGCTTCTTGTAGACACTGCCTATAAGGACTGGGAGTAGCTGGGTTCTCTTCGGGGGGAGTGGTTCTGGGCGAGGATTCATCCCCAAAGTCTACTGTAGTTCCGCTTCCCTCAATATCCTCTTCGGGGGGAGTATTGCCGGTATTTGGAGCAGTCGTGTCTTCTCCGACAACAGGTTCGTCAGAGGTGGCTTCAGAACCAGTTTCACCGTTTTCTTGGTTATCATTATCAGTAGTAGTTGGAGTGGTTGCGCTTTCTTCGGTTTGGGGAGACGGAGGGGCTCCTGATTCCTCGTGGTTAGTAGAGGTTTGTGTTTGGGGCTGATAAAGCTGAAAGTTTATTTCAGTTAAGCGCCCACTCACTATTCTGTTAATAAGGGTAACTAAGGCATAAGAGGAAAGAATAACAATCAAGCCAATAACTACTCCAAGGATTTGGTTTTTGGCTTGCGTCATTGCTTCTGGGTTGCCGCCAGAGGTTATGTATTTATACCCAGCAAAAATAAGCCAGGCAATTGCAGCAACCATAGCGCCTAAAAGCAACAGTCTTATAATAGATCTTACAACTTCCGTTATGTTACTGGGACCGAGTTCGGGGATGTCAAATCTTAAAACAGATGCATCAGTAGATGACTGGGCCAGAACTACTAACGGCAGAGTTAGCACCAAAACATACCCTGCAATAAAGAGAGCTTTTATTATAAAATCTTTTTTGCCTTTATTGGGATCAAGGTGAAACATCTATTTCAAAACAGAGTCTTATAAGGTTCCTTCAGGTATTTCTTGATATTCTATACCTTGGCCAGTAACGCGGCTCCAGACAAAATTGACTAAAGCTAAGGCAACCAAAATAACAATCAAACCAATAATAGCATTGAGAATTGTTTTTTTAGCTGTTTCCGCTCCTTCTCCGCCTCCAGAGGTAATATAAAGATAGCCGCCATAAATTAAGTAAAAAACGGCGACTAAACCAGCGCCGCCAAAAAAGACATTAAGCAGAGTCCTGATAATACCAGAAATGTCATTAAGCTCTGTTAAGGGATCAGGCAAAAAGTCTCTTAAGTTTAATGCCAAGGTTGCAGAAAGAAATTTGCTCTGAATGGTTTTAGCCAATTTTTTCATAGAGATAAATTATTTTCTTCCTTTATTATAATGTATTTTTTATTTGAGGCAAACTTTTATCCACAGATTTTAAACTAAACCAGGCGGTATGGGGGTAGAAGGCTGAATGAGCTGGGCCAAAAAAACTATAGCCAATCTGGCTAAGCCAACCAAAGATATGCCTATTAAAGCCCAAAGAATAGTCTTTTTGCCTTCTTCAATTTTGGCGATGTCCCCCCCTGAAGTCAAAAGGCGATATCCTCCCCAAATAATCATTATAATAGCCCCTATGCCGGCAATAACAAATAACCAATAAAGACCTGTGCCCAAAAAATTACAGATTGCAATCCAAATTGTATTTTCATCTCCAGGAAAATTAATGGGTTCACAAGCCCCTCTTCCTTTGCCTTGAAAAAGGTCCATTAGTGAAGTGGCCAGAAAAGTGTTAAAGCTCATAAGCCAAAAAGTGAGTAGTTTATACCCAGAGTGCTTAAAACAAGTATAATTAAAGATTTAGCTCCCACAATAGCCAGCATCCCTATTACTATCCAAAGAAGATTAGTTTTTGCTTTTTGCATTATTTCTGGATTGCCGCCAGAGGTAATATATTGGAATCCAGCAATAATTAAAGCAATCACAGCAATAGGTACAAGAAGAGTAAGGCAAAAATTTACAATATTTGCTACTCGCGAAAAAAGAGCTTGGATACCTTCGTTATTATTTGTTGCTGGGTTGGTTCCCGACTCTTCTACTGTTTGGCTTAAATAAAAAACAAATAAACTGAGATGCAGTTTTGCTTTTTGAAAGATTTTTTTAATTCTTTTTTTATAGAAAGACATGGCTTAAGTTTGAATCTATGGAGACTAAAATTACTTGGGCAAGAAGAATCAGGATAAGGCCAATAATTGTTCCGGTGATAATTTCTTTACCAGTGCCTATCTTTTCTGCACTGCCTCCGGAAAAAATAATCAATATACCACCAACAGCAAACATAAATACCCCGCCTATTATAGCGATAGGGACAATGCGGTGCAAAAACAAATTGTTTAAATAAACATAAAAACTATTAACAGTTTCTGTATCCAGTTGGGCTGCTTGGTTTGCTGCCAAAAAGCTATTCATTTTTCGGGTATTAATTGATTTATTTCTTCAGCTGCTCTTTCGATTGCCGGTTTGGGCTTTATTTTTCCTTGGGCAAGGTCATCTATCATTTTTCTGATGGTTTGGTCTATTTCTTCGGGGTATTTATCTTTATACACAGAACGAGCAAAGTTTACCTGATTTTTCCATACCGAGGCAGTAGAGGTGGCCTTTTTCCAGTCTTTGGTATCGCTTTTTTGTATATAACGAGAGCTAAAAGTTAAAGCCAAATGTCTTGCCAGATCCCAAGCTAAAACAGGGTTTTTGCTGTCTTTAATAATGCCAAAAAGATGGATTTTTCCGTATACTATTGGATTTTCTGTGTTTTTTATTTGGGGAAAGAGAGAAGCGCCAATTTGGAGCTGGGGATTAAGGTATCTGATTTGGTCTAATCTTTCAGGGTAATCAATAAGAACAGCTACTTTTTCTTCAGCAAAAGCCTTCCATGCTTCTTTAAAATTTAGGTTAAAGCTGTAGTTTTTGTTTTTGGGATAAGAAAAGGAGCTGTAAAACTCTAAAGCTTCCACCCCGGGGTAGACTGAACCGCCATTTTCTAAGGTAATAGGGAGATGAAAAAGAGCTAGGGGAGGGGGGGAGGAACTGGTGATTTTGCTGCCGTTTTGCAGCATCAAAGAATAGAGAATATCTTGGGCAATAGGATTGTTTTTAGCTGTGCCCAGGGCTACACCTGCCTGAATGATGTTTCCTTGGCTATCTTTTTTGGTTAGGGCTTGGATAATTTTAATAAAATCATCCCACCAGTAAGGCATTTTAGAAATATTTAACTCTTGTCTTACCCCAGAAAAGAGTTTGCGGTTGTAAAATACGACAGGGGTGCTTACCCGATAGGGATAGCCATAGACTTTGTTATCCCAAACTAAACTTTGAACAATAGAAGCATAGTTGTCTTTAAGGATATCAGGACTACAGTACTCTACCTTATTTTTTTTGACCTCCTTAACGCAGGGCAAAAAAAGCTCAAGGTGTTCAGTTAAAAAATCGTTGTCAATCATAATAACATCAGGGCCTTGGTGAGTGGCTAAAGCGTTTAAAAGTTCCTTTTCTAAATCTTCCTTATTTATCTCTTTGGTTTCTACCTGCACCTTGTTGCTTTTTTCAAATTTGCTGATAGTTGATTCAAAATTAGATGTCTTGTAGTCTACAGCCCAAAAAACAAGTTTTTTTGTTTCCTGAGGAGTAGAGCGGCGGCATGAGAGACCATTAACCGCTATAAGAGCTAGTACACCCAAGAAACCGATTAAAAGTAGTTTTTTCATACTTATTTATTATATTTATTATAGCAGTTAAAAGTTGTTTTTAGAAACTGAAGAAGTTTAGGTTTTATCTCTGGTCTTTGCAGAGCAAAGTCAATAGTAGTTTTTAAATACTCTACAATATTGCCGCAATCGTGGTAGTTGAAGTTTTTTACCTTTATGGCATAGATCTTTCTGCCTTTTTTTAGCAATCTTTTTAGCCCATCTACATATACCAGTTCTTTGCCGGGGGCAACTTTTATTTGTTTAAGCTCAGTGAAAAGATCAGGAGTAAAGATATAGGGAGAAAAAACTGCCCATTGAGAAGGGGTTGGGTATCCGGGTTTTTCAATAATGTCTTTTACTTCAATATAGTCTTTATTCTCTTTACCTAAAACAAAACCATAACGAAAGCCTGCTTCTTTGTCAGTGCGTTTAGTGATGGTTAAAAGAGGGGCTTGGAGTTTCTGGTACCACTTTTTAAGTTGTTGTAAGGCTGGAGGGTTGGCTTTAGCAATTTCATCCCCCCACATTACCACAAAGGGTTCATCTTTGATTACTGGTTCAGCGCTAAGAATAGCGTCTCCATTGCCTCTCATCTGTTTTTGGCGAATAAAGACAAAATTAGCCAAATCAGAAATTTTTTTAATGGTTTTGAGCTCTTTTGTTTTTTGAGCTTTTTTTAGTTTTTCCTCTAGCTCTAAGTGGCGGTCAAAGTGATCTTCAACTGCTCTTTTGTGCCAGCCAGTGATAAAGATAATGGTTTTGATATCTGCTTCAGCCAACTGTTCCACAATGTATTGGATTACTGGTTTGTCTACTAAAGGAAGCATCTCTTTAGGTATGGCTTTAGTAGCAGGAAGAAATCTTGTTCCATACCCGGCTGCAGGTACAATTGCTTTTTTGAGAGATGAAGATTGTTTTTTCATCTTCTTAATTATAAAGAAGTATGCTGGCTATTCAACAGTAAAACCTTTTAGATTTTTACAAGGCAAATGTTTCAAAGTTATTTTCTTTACTCGGGCTAGAGGCGGGCCTGAGAGAATATAAGGTAAAAAACGGAAAATCTCTTTTTTCTCCCCCTCCAGCACTACTGATAAAGAGCCATTATCTTCATTTTTAGCTATGCCTGAAAGGTTAAAGTTTTGTGCTTTAGCTTGTAGAAACTTTCTAAAAAATACTCCTTGTACCCTGCCTTTTAAATTGAGTGCTAAGGAAATTTTCTCTGCCATTACTAAAATTAGACCCTTTGCTTAGGCAAGAGTTTTAATTACTACCTTCTATTCTTATGACTTTGGTTTTAGCTTTATCTTGTTTGGGGAGGATAACGCGGAGTATGCCATTTTTTATTGAGGCTCGAGCGCGGTCGCTATCTACTGGCACTGGGAGAATATAAGATCGGGAAAAACTGCCCCAATAGCATTCTTGAACCAAAAACTCTTCATTTTTAAAGTTTATCTCCCGCTTTCTTTCACCCTCAATTGTTAAAACATCGTCAGTAACAGTGATGTTTAAATCTTCAGGCTTTACTCCGGCAATTGGAGCTTCAACTACAACTGCTTCCGGAGTTTGGTAGACATCAATAGCTAATTGTCCCTCGTAATCCTGAGAGGGCAACTCCTCCAAAGAGTTGTCTTTTTTAAAGATTCGGCTTAAACCTTTAGGATCATTCATTTACCCCTCCTTTAATTCTTGTTAAATTAATTATAGCACAAATTTTTTCTCACCAAAGTAGGAAATAAGGTTTCTGTGGAATATTCTGGGGATAAAAACCACAGATCTCTAAAGAAATTGAGGGAGCTTTTTTCTTTTCCAATGGATATTGTTTTCCCTCGTTTTTGTGTGATTTGTAAACAGGAGGGGGGGTTTATATGTCCTAAATGTTGGGAAAAAATTAAAGAAGAGGAGCTAAGCTGTCCTTATTGCCATAAAATAAATTTTTCTGGCAAATTTTGTTCTTCGCACAAAAGACACTCTTCTTTTGATGGTTTAATTTTTATCTCTCAGTTTGATAGTTTGGCTAAAAATGTAGTTTATGCTTTTAAGTACCAGGGCTTAAGAGGTCTAGCCAAGCCTTTGGGTTTGTTGATGGCAGAAAGGTTGAGAAGGCACTCTGTTTTTAAAGAAAATCCTGTTTTAGTGCCAGTACCGATTTTTATTACTAAGCGTTGGCAAAGGGGGTTTAATCAGGCTGAGCTTTTGGCTTTAGAGATTGCTCAAAGGACTGGTCTTGAATGTTTTCCTTTAATCCTAAAGATTAAAAAGACTATTTCCCAGACAAAATTAAAACGCAAAGAAAGGATAGAGAATATTAAAGGTGCTTTTGAGCTTTCTGCAAAGAGTTTTGCTTTTAGAGGTCGTTCTTTTGTTTTGGTTGATGATGTTTATACTACAGGAGCCACTTTTAATGAGATGGCTAAAGAATTAAAAAAACTTGCACCTTTATCTATTTGGGGATTGAGCTTTGCAAGAGGCAGTTAGGTTTCAATATAGTGTTTGGAAAGAGCCAAAAAAAGTCCTAAAAGAACACCGCTAACCAAGCCTAAGGCAAGATTGTATTTAAGGTTTGGTTTTGTTTCTACTATATAGGGTTCAGAGGATTCAACAGCAAAGCTTAAACCTGTTTTTGAGGTTTGGTTAAATTTTTCTGTTTCCTGGTTAATAATTTTGATGGTGGCTAAAGCTATTTTTTCTGCTTGTTCTCTTGAGTCAGCGCTTAACTGAACCGGAAGAGAAAAGGTGTTATCTAATTGGGGAACTTTATAAAGAGACTTTAGATTTATTTGTGTATTTTCGGGATTTATGTTGGCTTCTTTAAGGATTTCCGCCACTATTGCTTCTTCATAGAGCCAGTTTCTGATAGTGTTAACAAAGATTGTTGCTGAACGCATAGTTTCATAACTTGAACTTCCCTCTGTTTGAGAAACAGGGATCGCAGAAAAAGAAAAATAAGCAGTGTAGCGGGGTTTTTGTTGAAAGGAAAAGATAGTTGTGGCTATAGGTATAACTATCAGGGGCACTAAAAGCCACCATAGTTGGCGTTTAATAATTTGAAGAAAAAGTTTTATTTCCATCTTTTTTAAGTTATCATTTTTAAGTCTTGGGCGTCAAATTTAATAGATGACAAAATTGAATTTTTTTGCTATAATAAAGAATACAACCAATGAGAAAAAAAGAGAAAAAACACATTCTTAGTGCCGCTTTAGTTCTCTTTGTTGGTCTTTTGTTAGTTTGTTTTTGGTTTTATTTAGGCAAAAGCCATCCTGCAAGTAAAACAGAACAGGCTAATCAGGCGGTTTCATCTCAAGATCAAGATAATGGAAATAATAAAAAGGAAAAAACAGCTCAGGAGTTGTTAGAGGAAAGCAAAGAAGCCTATCAGAAAAAAGATTTGCAACTGGCAGAGAGTTTGGTTAAGCAGGCAGAGAGTAAAGATAAAAATGCTGAAACCTATAATCTCTGGGGTAATATCTTAAGGGATTTGGGCCAAAAGGAGGAGGCTAAGGCAAAGTATCAGCAGGCAATGACTTTAGACAAAAACTTTATTACTGCTTATCTTAATTTAGCTACCCTTTATCAAGAGGAGGAAAAATATGATGAGGCTTTGGATGTTATTAATGAAGGGTTAAAGTATAATCCTAATAATGAAGAGCTTTTAAATTCCAAAAACCTTATTGAAGTTTTAAAACTAAGATCAGAAAAATGACAAATGTAAAGAAAAAAAACATAGCTTTAGCGGCTTTTGTTTTCTTCTTTTTCTTTTTGTTTTTAGCTCTAAAGCCTCATTTTGCTGAAGCTGCTAGTTTTAATCCCCACCTTTTGGTTTCTGATTATGATTTTACCCAGTCTAACTCTATGAGCGCTACAGAGATTAACAGCTTTTTCTGCCGCATGGGTTCTACGTTTTGCAATTATAAAATCCCTTCAACTGTTCAGGTGCCCTTTCCTTATCGGGACAGCAGTGGTAATGCCAAATGGGGAACGGTTAGTGTGAGCCAGAACAATGTTTCTTGGAGTTCGACTTATACAGGCGGAGGTTTTAATGCCTCAAAAGCAAGTGTCAGCGGAAAAACTGTAGCTCAATTAATTGCTGAGGAAGCAGTAAACACAGATTTTTTTAACCAAAAGCTTAATCCACAGGTTATTTTAGCTACTTTACAAAAGGAATCCTCTTCAATTACGCGTTCCATCTCCTACAGCCAAACCCTAATGGCTTGGCCAGTGTTTTTTGGTTTTGATGATTCTCTGGCTAACTACCGCTATACCTACGATCAAGCTAAATCTATAGCTTTGACTTATGGAGGGATGGGGCGGCAGATTGTCTGGTCAATATGGTGGTTTAAGAAAATCTATAAATATGGTTATGGAACTTGGAATACCAGCTGGAATTGGAAGGCAGGCTTTAGCGCTGCTTGTACTTTAAAAGACGCTTCACGTTATGTCTGTCCTGCTAGCACTATTACTGTTTATCCTAAATCCAAATCCACGCGTGTTCTTTACTACTACACGCCTTATGTTGGTAATGGCAATTACAATTTCTGGTACTATTTTCAAAAATGGTTTGGTTATTCCTTTGGTCCTGTACCCGGGGCGAGTCTGTATAAATATGGCACTACCTATTATTTGGTTTACAACAACAAGAAGTATTCTTTAGGTTCTTCTACTACAAGAGTGAAATCATTTGGTTTTGATCCGTATTCAGCTACAACTATGTCGTCAGAGCAATACAGCTCTTTTAGCTCAGGAGGAAGTCTTTCCAACTATATTGCTTATGGTAGCCGCTCTTATTTGGTAGCTGGAGGTTTGAAATACTATGTTTGGCCTACAGCTACTTTTAAGAAACGTTGGGGGCTTTATGGCCAAACTCCTACTTCTGTACCCGCAGATCTTTTTGGTGCTATCCCTGCTGCTCCAAGAAATTTGACAGCAGTCATTAAATCTCCTTATTCAGATTCTATTTACTATATTGATCGTGGCGGCAGGCGTTTTTATGTCTGGCCTTCAGACACCTTTAAGACGAGGTGGGGTATAAAGAATGAGGATGTTGTGGTTATGCCGGATAGTTTTGTCAGGTCACTGCCTTATGCCGGGCGCTTAACCGGCCTTGTCTGCGGAGAAACTATCTCCCAAGTCTATTATATTGATCGTGGCGGCAGAAAGTATCCTGTCTGGCCTACTGATATTTTTTGGGGAAGGTGGGGTTTTAACCGTGATTTTGATGTAG
>JAGGWG010000009.1 GCA_021157605.1 bacterium
GACAAGGCAATCTTGAAATATCAAAAACGAGAAAGAAGATTTGGGAGATAGAATCTAAAAAAAGAAAAAACGAAAGGAGCCTTTTTAGACCTCGTTGAGGCACAAAAACAAAAACCCAACACCTAACTTGTGGATAAAAATTTTACTTTAAACTGTTATGATAGAGACGCAAAAAACAAAAGCGGTTGTGCGGTGAAGTAGGGTGAAATTCCCTCACTGTCGCGCAACGGTAATAGTCCGATCTCGCACAATCTGCCCTTTGAAGGGCCCGCTTATGGCTCGCGTCAAGCCACCAACCTGGTTCAGAATCACAAAAAAAAGCTTGGCGTGTCAGCCAAGCTTTTTGTTCGGTTAGCACAAATGGGTTTAGTTAAACTAAAACAAAATATGTATTCACTAATCAAAAAGCGGGATGGCAGAATAGTTCCCTTTGACAAATCAAAAATAGTCACCGCTATTGCTAAAGCAGGTAAAGCAACGGGTGAATTTGGCCACAAGGAAGCAAAGAAGCTTACTGACAAAGTTCTTATTAAAGCAAGGGGAACTATTAAAGATGCAATCCCGCAGGTAGAACAAATTCAAGATATTGTCGAAGATGTTCTGTTGCATTCAAAATTTAAAAAAACAGCCAAAGCTTATATTTTGTACCGAGATCAACATAAACAATTAAGAGAAATAACTACTTCTTTTAACAACGGCTTAGTAGAAAAATATTTGCACAAGAAAGATTGGCTGATCAAAGAAAATAGCAATATGGCTTACTCTCTTCAGGGGCTAAATCATTATATCTCTAGCGAAATCAGTAAAAACTATTGGCTAAACAAAATTTATCCGGAAGAAATCAGATCTGCGCACATAAAGGGAGATTTTCACATCCACGATCTTAATCTTCTCTCTGTTTACTGCGTTGGCTGGGATCTGTTTGACCTATTAACCAAAGGATTTACTGGGGTCAAAGGAAAAATATCAAGCAAACCAGCAAAGCACTTTCGATCCGCACTCGGCCAAATCGTTAACTTCTTCTACACTTTGCAAGGAGAAGCAGCCGGGGCCCAAGCTTTTAGTAATTTTGACACGTTGTTGGCTCCATTTATTAGGTACGATAACTTAACCTACAAAGAAGTGAAACAGGCCCTTCAGGAATTCTTTTTTAACATTAATATTCCTACCCGAGTGGGGTTTCAGACTCCCTTCACTAATGTGAGTATTGATCTCAAGCCACCTTCTTACCTAAAAAATATGCCAGTAATAATCGGCGGCAAACCCCAAAGAAAAACCTATGGAGAGTTTCAAAAAGAGCAAGACATGTTTAACCGAGTCTTTCTCGAGGTAATGGGTGAAGGTGATGCTGTCGGTCGAGTGTTCACTTTTCCTATACCTACTTACAATATCACCAAGAATTTTGACTGGGAAAATAGAAACATTCGCGGATTATGGAAGACCACAGCTAAATATGGGATTCCTTATTTTTCCAACTTTGTCAATTCCGACATGAATCCAGAAGATGCGCGATCAATGTGCTGTCGCTTAAGAATCGATAACAGACAGTTAGAAAAGCGGGGCGGCGGTTTGTTTGGCGCCAACCCCCTAACCGGCTCAATCGGGGTAGTTACCATCAATTTACCAAGAATCGGATATCTAGCTAAAAACAAAAATGAGTTTAAAAAGATGTTAAAAAATTTGATGATAAAGGCAAAAGACAGCTTAGAAATTAAGCGAAAGATTTTGGAGCGGCTTACTGAAAATGGACTTTATCCTTATTCAAAATTCTACCTGAAAGGAATAAAGCAAAAATTGAACGAATACTGGAAAAATCATTTCTCCACAATTGGTTTGATAGGAATGAATGAAGCTTGCCTAAATCTCTTTGGCAAAAATATCGGGACCCCGGAAGGGAGAAATTTTGCTATAGAAATTTTAGATTTTATGAGGAATGAATTAATAAGCTTTCAGAAAGAAACGAAAAATAATTACAACTTAGAAGCTACTCCGGCCGAAGGTGCCTCTTACAGGTTGGCAAAAATAGACAAAAAGAAATATCCAAACATTATTTGTGCCAACGAAAAAGATTGCCAGAAAGGCGCTGAACCTTATTATACAAATTCCACCCAATTGCCGGTTAATTTTACCGATGATATTTTCGAAGCCCTTAACTTACAAGATGAAATTCAAACAAAATACACTGGGGGAACTGTGCTCCATATTTTTGCAGGAGAAAAAATAAATAACCCCGAAGTTATAAAAAACTTGGTAAGAAAAATCTGTGAAGGCTATTCCCTCCCCTATTTCACCATCTCCCCCACTTTTAGCATTTGTCCTGAACATGGATATTTATCAGGAGAACACGAGCAATGCCCGCAATGTAAGAAACCTTGTGAAATTTATTCTCGCGTAGTTGGCTATCTACGACCAGTGAATCAATGGAATAACGGAAAAAGAGCAGAGTTTAGTCGACGAAAAACTTTTAAAATTGAGAACGATCTGTGATTATCGGGGGGTTCCAAAAATTCTCTCTGATAGACTATCCTGGGAAAATAAGCGCGATTATTTTCACTCGAGGTTGTAATTTTCGCTGCCGCTATTGCCACAACCCTGAATTAGTTATTCCAGAAAAATATGCGCCAAAAATCCCCCTTTTTAAAATTTATGATTTTTTAAGAAGACGGCAGGGCAAACTTGACGCTGTAACTATCACCGGTGGCGAACCCACCCTTCATCCTGACTTAATAAAAGTAATGGAAAAAATTAAAGATATGGGCTTTTTGATTAAATTAGATACTAACGGAACCCATCCAGAAGTTCTTGAGAAAATTATTACCAAAAAATTAGCTGACTATTTAGCGATGGATATTAAAGCACCACTTAAAAATTATGCAAAAATTGTAGGCCGATATGTAGCAACTAAAAAACTAAAAAAGAGTATTAATTTAATAATGAACTCAGGTGTTAAATATGAGTTCAGGACAACGGTGGTAAAATCTCTTATTAACCAAAATGATTTAGAAAAAATCGCCCAAGAAATTAGAGGCGCAGAAAACTATTATTTACAAAACTTTATTCCAACCAAACCCCTTGATCCTAGTTTAACAAAAAAACATTCTTTTTCTTATAACGAGCTCGGAATATTGACTAAAAAATTGAGAAAGTATATTAAAAATTGTTATATTCGCTAAAACACACTCAAAAACTTAATTAATTGAATTAAAATGAACATTTTCATACGATAAAATGTGTTTAGTTAATATCACTTTTCCGTTAGAAAATGAGGCTAGCGACAAAAAGGAGCGGAAAAAAGCGAGACTGAATTCCCCCCAGACCCCCTTTTCCGTCCGCCCCGTCCGAGCGTAGGTTCTCTGCCGCGCAAAGCGCGGCAATCAATCACGCTTTTTTCAAAAAAAGTTCGAGCGGCGTTCAGTAATTGTGACCAGATGTAACATTTGTCAGTTTAGAGAGGATTCCATCTGTTCTCTTTGCTATTTTAAAGTCTCTGAGAAATTATTGGGAGAGCTCGCTACTTATGAGACTGGCAATAAACTACTCCTTAGTGCTGTTAAAATATTTAAAAAACAAGGTTTATTTTTTATAAAATAAAGATGGGTAAACTCAAAAACAAAAAAAGAAGGCAGTCAAGTAGACAAGCCAAAGAGAATCTTTGCTCTCTTGAGTTGCCTTAAACTTAACTGCCCTTGGTTGGCAACAACCAGTAAGGGCCGCATTAGCCCTGAGTTATACTACCTGTTGTTGTCGCCTCAGCAGGAACCTCTGCCAGGCTCTCACCAGAGTGAAGCCGCGGGCTGCTTCTGCCAACCGTCCCAACTACGGTCTAGCAAGGTTTTTGTGGAGACCCACTTAACATGTCCGTCGCAGAACCCAACATTATTGCCTCCGTTGTGCCGACCGGGATTCGGAATACCATTATTCGGATATCCCGAGACAGCCCCAAGTGCATACCTTTTGAGCGAGTAGACCCAATAAATTTGAGCGCCGTCAGCTCGCTCCGCTTCAGTGAACATCAACGCATCGGCAGGGGCCTCAATCGCCGCAAGATTCGCCCCACGACCAAGCCCGCCTGCAGAGGTATCGTCACAGGCGATGTTGTTGAAGCTCAAACCATAGGCAATGGTTCTCTTCGTTGTACTGGGGCAGACAAAAACCTGGTCGTTCTTCACGTACGGCTCGATGATCTTGTACCATTCGTGGCGCGCAACGCCATACCCCCCGTTCGCCAGAGGTACAAGCGTTTCGTCATAATCCTGTGCATACATCATAAATGCCAATCCGAGTTGCTTTTCGTTTGACAGACAGCTGGTCTGCCGCGCCTTCTCTCTGGCACGAGCGAAAACCGGGAACAGGATCGCCGCCAAGATCGCGATAATCGCGATAACTACCAACAGTTCAATCAGCGTAAATCCCTTTCTGTTGAGCATTTCCATCTTGCTCCTTTCATGTCTAATTGCGATACTCGGTACATATCAGTGCAGTAGCCCAGTCATTGCCCCAAAGCTATTCAGTTTTTTTCCTTCCAAGTTCGCCTCCTCTCTTTTTAAGATTCTTGACTCCACTTTCTTCTTCCTATTTAGCACCAAAAAAACAAAGTGTCAATGGTTAAAGAAAAAAGAAATTGTTTTTTTAAAAAGTTTCGGCAAGATAATTTTGGAATACCAAATTATTTCTGGATATCTAAGAGACTTGCTAGTCGAAGACAATGTAGTCGTTTATTATAAACATGTATTAAAAAATAGTTATTTTTGATATTTTCCATATTTCAAACTCAAGTTTTTATCATCACAGCAAAATAACTCAATTGTTTTTGCATGTTTCAAAAAAACAAAATAAAATAGTATAATTATCAACAAAAAATGCCAAAAAAAGTAAAAATCAAACTCATTGACAAATCTCTTCCCGTACCTGCTTACCAAACTAAAGGATCGGTTGCTTTTGATATTTATGCCAGAAAAACAACAGTTATTAAACCAAAAGAAATCAAGCTTGTACCTTCTAATATTATTTTAGAAGTGCCTAAAGGATACTTTCTTTTAATCGCTGCCCGTAGCTCTCTGCCTTTAAAAAAAGGATTAATGTTGCCCAATGGTATTGGTGTAATTGATCAAGATTTTTGCGGACCTAAAGATGAAATTCATATTGAACTTTATAACTTCAGCAATAAAAAAGTGGTGATCAGCAAAGGAGAACGAATTGCTCAAACCATCTTAGTAAAAATTGCCAAACCAAATCTTGTACAAGGAAAAATAAAGAACCGCCAAAGCAGAGGCGGTTTTGGCTCTACTGGCTCTGCTGAAAGATAACAAATTCCCTGGCCTTCTTTCGCTTAGCCCGTGGTCGGGGTTGAACCGACAACCTGCCGCTTACGAAGCGGCTGCTCTACCATTGAGCTACACGGGCAAAACCAAAATCTCCTTTAAAATTATAAATCCGCTTAAAGAAAAATGAAAGCTCTGTACAACAATTAGGTGTCTAAATATTTTAGTCTTGGCACAAACTTTTATAAACCCTTTTATATTTACCTAAATATTAGCTAAAAATTTTTGCTTTTACCACCTTTCCTGTAGCCTCCACCTCCTTTTTTCCATTCGGCTTTTGACAAAAAAGGATAATAAAGATCATCTTCTAACCTGATATTAAAACTATCAATTTCCTCTTTGCTCGGATTCTGATCACAAAACTCTATACCCTCAAAATCTTCTACAATAGCAATCGGAGTTTGCTCTTGTCCTTCACCTATAACTGCTACTGAAGCAGCAGCCAGAGCGTCAACTAAATTAGCAAAAGTAGCCTTCATTTTGCGGCCAAAAAGATCTTTTTGGCCAATATACTTTTTGAGCGGTTTTATACCGCTATAAGCAAGAGCAAAACCAATTGTGCCGCATCGAGATGGGATTGTTTTGCTGTCTGTAATAATAACCCCTAAATTTTTAACTTGATATCTACTTTTTAAGTGCTCACGAATTTTATTTGCCGATCTATATGGGTCTTTAGGCCAAAGCACATAACAACCATCAGCATTAGACTCATCAATTCCAGCAGTAGCAGAAAGAACGCCGTTTTTTATAGTTATAATCACAGAGTGTTCTCTGTTTTTAGGTCTGGGGATATAAAAATCTGCTTCAACTGCTACTAAACTATCTTTATCTCTGACTTCTTCCTTTTTAATAAAAGAACCTTCGCATAAGCTAACTATTTTTGAAGCAATAACCACAATTGATTTCTCTTTCATTTTTGTAATAGCTCTATCTAGAACTTTAAAAATTGTTTTGGAATTATTGCTAATAACCTCAGTTTTTATGGGCGTAATTTTCATAAAAAATAACTTTTGTTTTATTCTGACTTAAAATTAAATAAATTTCCAAAAAAATAAAACCCCTTGTTCATAAATAAACAAGGGGTCAAAATCACTCTAAGCGCATAATGTCCTTAAGAGGGCATCGCGCAACAAAGGAACAAAATTCTCCCTGTATAAAATAGTCTGCTTCTGTAGTGTTATAACAAAATTCTGATCTGAATATGTCCAGATAGGATTACTCACAAGCGCCACAAATTCTTGAATTTTCTGCCTGGGAAGCTGTTGCAACAAGAATTCACACTGAATTCGGCTCTCATAAGAGACAAAAAGTTCACCAGTGTCTGTCCTCCCATAAATTAAGCTATTAGCAATGAAATTGCCGCTTTCTAGTGTACGGATAACTTTATGCTCAATCTGATCCTCATCACTAAAATAACAAAACCCTATGCTTACGGCCGCTAAGCCACAGCTGACTCGGTGATCGCTATAACCCAAAGCAATAACCCACTGGGTGGTGTTAAGACTTAATACACAAGCTTTAGTATATATCATTGTAGATGATCTAAAGGTATCTACAGGGACAGGAACAGAACACTCAAAAATCGGTTCCTGCGCAATTTCTCCCCACACTTCCTCAACAAGCTTTTCTACAGACAACATAAAATCACCTCTTTTTAAAGTTCGGTATTTTTAAATATATTTATTAATAATAAGGTAAAAATCAACTAAAAATTTTGAACAAAAATACAAAGACTAAAAAACTTTCTCTAAAATAACTCCTGCTTTTTGTAGCCCGCCTTCCTTATTGTTATATAAATTGACTCTTCTTTGGCGCCTTGAAAACTTTCTCTAGCACGTCTTAAGCTGTCAATATTTCATGTTCTAAATTTTCCCTTACATAAACTACCAACAATGCCCGGGGAGGGAGTCGAACCCTCAAAAGCTTGCGCTCACTGGATCCTGAATCCAGCGCGTCTACCAATTCCGCCACCCGGGCAAGTTAGATTAAAAACAAAGTTGCAAAATGGCGGTGGGGGTGGGATTCGAACCCACGGTCCGCAAAAAGCAGACACGGCATTTCCAATGCCGCCCGTTCGACCACTCCGGCACCCCACCAAATATAAACAGCTTTGGAAAGAAAATAGCACAAAAACAAAGCAAAATCTACTCTTAACTAAATTTTAATCCTTGCCCCCTCTTTAGCAAAAATAAACGCTGGCTCTTTCTTACAAACCTGCCTCACTCTCTCTAAATGCTGGGGTCTAGTATGAACTACTAAAACCTTGTTTATTTTTGCTTTTTCTGCAAGCTTTTTAACCTGTTTTATGGTGTAATGATTTGGCGTAGGTTTCTCATATGAAGCCTCAGTTATAAGCAGATCTGCATCCTGACAAGTTTTTATCAAATCCTTAAAAGAGTGTTTTGAACCAATGTCTCCAGTATAAACCAATTTTTTGCCTTGATACCTAATAACAATGCCTACTGAAGCAAACCACCGCACATGTTTTACAGGGAAAATACTTATTTTGCTTTGACCTAAACTCATTTTTCTTTTACCTTCTTGAAAAAGCACCGGATACTCTTCTTTGGGCTCAACCCAAAAAATCTTACGCCACAACCTCCATCTCTTCCTTAAACCTTTAGGCCCAACTATTATCATTTTTTTATGCTTTGAACAATTTTTATAAATATCTTCTACCCAACGGGAATGAACCAGAGGAAAAACATCAGCAAAATGGTCAGTATGAAAATGGGATACAAATACTAAATCAATTTCTTGAAGATTAAAACCCAAATCTATTAAACGGCGGATTATCCCAAAACCAGCATCTAAAAGAATCTTTTTTCTGCCTACCTCTACAAGAAAACCAGATGGATTTCTTTTTTTAGTAGGCACCAAAGTACCAGCACCTAAAACAGAAACCCTAAAATTCATAAATAAAAATTAGCTTTAATTTTTCAAAAAATCAATCACGGCGTATAATAAAATAAATGCTACAAGGGCGAAAAATTCAGCTCAAAGAGTTCCACCACGAGACTAAACGTTCAGTTCTTAAAAAATTCCTGATTGTAGCCACCATATTTGTACTTTATCTTATCTTTGTTCTTTTTAAATTTGGCTTTAAAAACGGGCTTTGGGTTGCCCTTCTTTCCTGGTCTTTTTTTGTGCTCTGTACCCCGATCTGCGATGCCGGGCTTTTATTTGATTTGCCAGTTCGCCTGCTCACAAAAATCAAAATGATTTATGCAGAAATAGGCACTTGGATATTAGCAATTCTGCTTAACAGCTTTACTTTGGCTTTAAAACCAGAAATTTATCAAAACACAAAACTGCTGAAACTTTTCTTTACTATTCTTACTCAACCTTCCCCTTACTGGCTCATAATTTTACTCTCAGCTATTGGTACATTTTTATCTGTATATTTTGGCGATGAACTCTTGGATATTATCTTTTTTCACGAACAGGAAAAATATACTCGCCACAAAAAGAAGTACCAGTTGGTAATAATTCTATTTTTAGCGGCAGCGATAATTTTGCTTTATAAAGAAGTATCAAACCATTTGGAACTCTAATAATCACCAAATCTATTATATCTTGACATTTTTTGTTTCTTATGGTTAAATAGGGTAGCTTTTGCAGTTTAAAACATAGCAGGAAAGGAAGAAAAGAGATGAGGAAAGCGACGAAAAAATTCTTTGCAACAATGGTTATAGCAATTCTTGTAGTACTCCTTCGCCCTGAGAAAATTCTTGATCCGTTCTGGGACGGCGGAAGCTGGGAATGGGTCTTCCCAGGACTAACGCCCATTACCCTGAAACCTATGGGGTGGTGGCGAGTGACCACCATACCCCTGCTCGCCACCATGGCGCTCCGGCGTCCTCATTGGACACATTGGACTGCCGGAGCGCTGTTTGCCTGCATGTGGATCTTTTCTCCATATGCGGGTATAGGGACACTGGGGTTTTTCCTGTTGCTTTCCCCGGTGTCCTGCCTCATCGGCAAAGCCGGTGGGGTAGAGGCAAAAGAGGCATTGCGATACTGCCTCTACTGCCTTAAAAAAGTAGTCCTGGTAGCAGGGCTGGCAACAGAAATATTTTACCCGCTAGCAGGGCTTCTCACCTCTATTATTGCTTTGGCGATGATAGAGGGCGCTTCCCAAATCCTCCTCTCCCCAAAAGATATTTGGGAGGGGATAAAGGATTTTTTGGGGGGCGTTAAGTTTTTGCTGTCGTGATCACCAAGGGGCAGGGTTAAAACCCTGCCCTTTTTGCTTATTGTTTTTTGAATAAACTCTGCTAAAATCAAAACAATGACCAAAGAAATTTTAATTATTGGCGGAGGTAGAATAGGACAAGCTCTTTCATCTGCCCTAAAAAATAAACCTGTTGTTTTTGACAAAGACCCTAAAAAAGCAAACACCAAAAAAACTCTCTCTGAACTAACCAAAGAGGCAAAAATTATCTTTTTAGCTGTCCCGGGCATAGCTTATGAAGAGCTAATTAAAGAAATCAAACCCCATCTCCAAAAAGAATCCCTTATTATTGCTGTAAGCAAAGGCATAACCAAAAACTATCATTTTGTCTGGCAAGAGCTCAATAAACTCCCCCAAAACTACGGCATTTTAGCTGGGCCAATAATGGCTGAAGATATTATTAAAAATAAGCCGACTGTGGGCATAATCGGCTTTAAAAACAATAAAGCCTTTAGCCAAATAAAAACCTTATTTAAGCAAAATTTCCGTTTAATCAACTATCCGCACTCTCCTAAAGATCTTTCAGTAGCCGGCACCCTAAAAAATGTTTATGCTTTGTTTTTAGGAATAATAGACGGCTTGAATTTAGGAGAAAACGCCAAAGCATATTTTTTGCTTAAAAGCCTCAGAGAAATGAGAATTTTAG
The DNA here is from genome assembly GCA_021157605.1 of bacterium. Classification (NCBI taxonomy): domain Bacteria; species bacterium. The sequence goes on from JAGGWG010000009.1 coordinate 10,202, forward strand.
CAAAACACTTTAAAGCCAACCTTTTAGCGATAAACGGCTTAGCTGGCATTAGCGACCTAATCCTTACCGCCTACTCCTCATACTCTGATAACTGCCAACAAGGAGTAAAAATAGCCCAACAAAAGAAACCCGATCCCTGTGAAGGGATACGAACTTTAGAGTTTCTGGCAAAAAAAATAAAAAATAAAAACAATCTTCCTTTGCTTTCAGCTTTAGAAGAAATCATTCTAAATAAAAAAGATGCTTATCAGGTCATTTCCACTCTTTTTCCTGCGTAGGTCTCCCCTTTTTTTAGTTATTGATATTGGCACAACTTATTTTAAAATTTTTATTTTTGACAAAAACCTAAAAATTGTTAACGAAAAGAAAATAAAAAATAAGTTGCTTGCACCTCAAAAAGGGTTTTGTGAAGTTAACCCAACCCAATGGTTTTTTTGGACAAAGGAATTTCTGGAAAAAAATAAAAACTACAATATCCAAGCAATAGGATTAACTGGACAGCGCGAAACCGTTGTCTTTTGGGATAAAAATACTGGCATGGCTGCCTGCCCGGCAATCCTTTGGAGTGATAAAAGAACAAAAAAAACAGCTAACACCTTAAAGGCAAAAATCGACCCTATAAAAATAAGATCTAAAACTGGGCTTTTTTGGCACTACCGCTACCCTATTTTTAAGCTAATATGGGCAAGCCAAAACATTGAAGAGGTCAAAAGCCTAATAAATAAAAAACGCCTTTATTTTGGCCCGCCCAGCTCTTGGCTTGCTTTTAACCTTTCTAAAGAAAGAAATTATATAATCGACCACACCCAAGCTTCACGCACTTTGCTTTACAATTTAAAATCGAACTCGTGGGATAAAGAGCTGCTCAAACTTCTTCCTGTACCAACAAATTTTCTTCCGAAAATAATACCTAATTTTTATTATATCGGATCTGTTAAATTAGAAGGTAAAAAACTGCCTATTCTTTCCTCTATCGGCGACCAAGAGGCATCTTTATATCAATGGCCCCTAACAACAACTAAGCTTACCTTAAGCACAGGCGTCTTTTTGGGTAAAAAAGTAGAAAAATTAAAAATATTACCTAATACAGAAACCTCAATATCTTTTTATGATAAAAAACCGCTCTTTTTGTTAGAAAAAAGACTTAACATCTTAGGTAAAGATCTTCTTTCAGCCTTAAAACAAAACAATAAAGAAAAGCTCACTCAGTTTCAGGAAAAAATCGCCAAGGGATTAAAAACCCTTCAAGCAAAAAAAATCCAAGTAGACGGGGGACTGGTCAGAGACGACAAGTGGGGTTCAAAAATGAGACAGATTATTCTTGAGCTTCCCTTTGAATTTGAATTTAGGCAAAATCAGGAAAGCTCTGCTAAAGGTGTGGCAGAAATTCTCAGACAAAGATTAAAGCTTTAAAAAATTCTGATATAATAGAAAATATGGCAAACTACTCTTTTTGGCTAAGGGTCCGCAATCATCAGTTAATTTTCAAAAAAGAAATTCGCTTAGAAGATGAGAGCATTCGTGACTTAGAAGAGATGAAAGAAGTTTTGTACGACAACTCCAATTTAGATTTCAACTGCACTCTTTACCGAATGTACCGGGGCGCATACCTTGAAAAAGACGAAAACAACTTCCAAAATATCCGCCACGATCTTACTCTGATTACTCCCGGAACAATAAATCACGAATTTATAAAAACCTATGGACACTATCACCCCAAAGTAAAAGACAAAAGTTTTCCTGAGGTTTATCAGGTAATTAAGGGGAAGGCCCTTTTTCTTCTCCAAAACGAAACAGCCAAAGAAATCTTCTTTGTTTTTGCCCAAGAACCAGAAATAGTTATTATTCCCTGTAATTTTGGCCACATTACTATCAATATCAGCAAAGAAGACTTAGTTTTGGCCAATTTAGTCGACAGACATTTCCACTCTTTGTACAAACCCATCACTGCCAAAAAAGGAGGTTGTTTTTATATCCTTGAAGACAATCCTTTAAAATGGGTGCCTAACCAAAGATACAAAAACATCAATCAACCAAAATTAGCAAGACCAAAAGCTCTATTCCCAGAAAAAACCTATATTTATGATCTCTACAAAAACAATCCCACCCAATTTCACTGGCTTAATGAGCCACACCAATTTAGACTAAAAAAGACTAAACTTTTTGAAGAAAAAAGCTGGCCAGAAATTAAACAGGAGCTTGGCTTATGAAAATAAAAAAAATTTCTGCTCTACAAATTATCAACTCCAGAGCCATCCCTACTTTAAAAACTACTGTTTGTCTTGAAAATGGTATCTGTGCTTCAGCTTCAGTGCCTCAAGGCGCCTCTACAGGCAAGTATGAGGCTAAAGAACTGAGAGACAACAATCCAAAATCGTTTTTTGGTTATTCTGTAGGCAAAAATATCCAGCTGATAAAAGAAAAAATTAGTCCTGCCTTAAAAGGCATCAAAATCAATGATCAAGAAAAAATTGACCAAACACTTATTGATTTAGACGGCTCTGAAGATAAATCTAATCTTGGCGCTAACACTATTTTGTCTGTTTCTTTAGCTTGCGCGAAAACAGCTGCCAAAGCCCAAGAAAAAGAGCTTTTTCAATATCTCGGAGATCTTAGCGGAAATAAAAAATTCCATCTGCCTACTCCTCTTTTCAACTTTATTAATGGCGGCAAACATGCACAAAACTCTCTTGATATTCAAGAATTCTTAATTATTCCTAAAGCTCGATCTTTTTTTGAGGCAGTTAAAATAGGAGATGAAATCTACCTTTCTCTCAAAAAACTCCTTAAACAGAAAAACTATTCCTTAGGCTTGGGGGACGAAGGCGGTTTTGCTCCTGAATTACAATCCAACCAAGAAGCCTTAAAGCTGCTTAAAGAAGCAGTTAATAAATCTTCTAAAAAGGCTTATCTGGGATTAGATGTGGCTGCTAATAGTTTTTTTAAAAACTCTGTTTATTTGGTTGAGGGAACCTCTTTGAGTTCAGAACAATTTATTAACTACTTAAAAGAAATCTGCCAAAAATTTAACATAAAAAGCATAGAAGATCCCTTGGCAGAAACAGATGAAAACTCTTGGAAAAAGATAAAAAAAGAAATAAAAAATACCCAAATTGTCGGTGACGATCTCTTTGTCACTAGTCCTAAAAGAATAGAAAAATTAGGCGATTTTGCCACCGCTATTATTATTAAACCAAACCAAATCGGCACCCTAACTGAAACACTACAGGCTATTAAAAAAGCAAGAGAAAAAGGCTTAAAAATTATTGTCTCCCATCGCTCCGGAGAAACTGAAGATACCTTTATTGCTGACCTTGCTGTAGGGGTCAAAGCAGAAGAAATAAAATCAGGAAGCCTGGCTCGCTCAGAAAGAGTGGCTAAATATAATCGGCTTTTAGAAATTGAGGCAAAATTCAAACTTCCTTATTTTTCTGCCTTATGAAAACCGCTCTTATAATTTTAGACGGGTTTGGGATTTCGGCAGATGAAAAGACCAATCCAGTTTTTCAAACCCAAACTCCTTTTTTAGATTTTTTACTTTCTCAAAACCCACATCTTTTAATAGAAGCTTCTCAAGAAGGGGTAGGCCTGCCTTTTGGCGAGCCCGGCAATTCAGAAGTCGGCCATTATAATCTTGGCACAGGACAACTCAGCTGGCAGTCCCAAGAAATGATTAACCAAAAAATTGATTCCGGAGAGTTTTTTAAAAATCCAGCTCTTCTAAAAGCAGTAAATTTTGTCAAGCAAAACAACTCTCGCCTCCATCTACTAGGTTTAGTCAGTAATGGCGGCGTTCACTCACATCTTAAACACCTTTTTGCTCTATTAAAATTAGCTAAAGAACAGGGATTAAGAAAAAACCAAGTTTTTATCCATGGTTTTACTGACGGAAGAGATACAGCCCCGCAAAGTGCAGAAACTTACTTTAAAGATCTTGACAATGAAATCGCTAAAACAGGCATTGGCGCTGTAGCTTCTGTTTGCGGCCGCTACTATGCTATGGACAGAGACAATCATTGGGAAAGAACTCTCCTCTCTTATCAAGCGATTGTGGAGGGCAAAGGAGAAGTCGCCTCAAACCCTTTTGAAGCCATACGTTTAGCTTATGAAAGAAGAGAAACAGACGAATTCATTAAGCCTACAGTCATTGTTAACCAAAACAAACAGCCTTTAGCTTTAGTACAGGAAAATGATGCCGTGATATTTTTTAATTTTCGTGCTGATAGAGCCAGACAGTTGACAAAAGCATTCTTATCTTCTGATCCCAGTATTCCCTCCCGCAAAACCTTTTCTTCTCTTTTATTTGCCACTTTAACCCCTTATGAAACTGATTGGAAAATAAAAGTAGAAGTAGCTTTTTGGCCCCACCCTCCCCAAACTACCCTTGCCCAATTAATATCTCAAAATAATCTTTCTCAACTACATTTAGCGGAAACGGAAAAATATGCCCATGTGACTTACTTTTTTAATGGCGGCCAACAAAAACCTTTAGCAAAAGAAAAACAAGTCATTGTTCCCTCTCCAAGAGTTCCTACTTATGACCAAAAACCAGAAATGAGTGCTTTTGAAATTACCCAAAAAGCAAAAGAGGAAAACCAATCTTCTGCTTATGATTTTATTGTTATTAATTATGCTAACGGAGATATGGTAGGCCATACTGGAAATTTTCAGGCTATTATCAAGGCCTTGCAAGCTCTAGACCAAAATCTTAAAGAACTCATTCCTTTTCTTTTTGAGAAAAAGTATAAAATCTTCATTACCGCTGATCACGGCAACTGCGAACAAGCCATTAATCCTTCAACCGGGGAAATAGACAAAGAGCATACAATTAATCCTGTATTTTTGGTAAGGATTGACCACATACCGCTAAAAGAGGTAGCTTTTGAAACAACACTACACCAAAAACTTTGGCTTAAATTAGGAACAGAGAACAAAAAAGGAATTTTAGCAGATGTTACTGCTACCTTAGGCAAAAGTCTCGGACTTGATAATTCTCTTTTAAGCGGAGAACCAATACTGAACTAAGGTGTGCTAAAATAATAAAGGACAACCTCTAAATATGGCTTTTTTGGATATTTTAAAACAGAAAGTTTACCGTCCAGTAGTGCTTTTAATTTTAGACGGTTGGGGCATAGCCCCCAGCTGGGGCGGCAATGCTATCAGCATAGCCTCAACTAAAAACTTTGATTATCTTTGGCGCACCTTCCCGCACACTACCCTCTGTGCTTCAGGAGAATGCGTAGGGCTACCCGGACACGAAGCAGGCAATTCAGAAGTCGGACACCTCAATATAGGAGCAGGCAGAGATTTGGATTTAGACATAAGCCGCATCAACAAAGCTATTGAAAACGGCTCTTTTTTTCAGAATGAAAGTTTTCTTAAAGCTATTCATCATATTGAAAAAACTAATGGCTCTATTCATCTCATTGGTCTTTTAAGCGACGGTGGAGTCCATTCTCACATTAACCATCTTTTTGCCTTATTGGAAATGCTACAAAAATTTAAAGTGAAAAAAGTCTTTATCCACCCTATACTAGACGGAAGAGATACGCCCCAATCCCAAGCCCTGATATATATTGAAAAACTAAAAGATAAAATTAAAAAACTCCAAATTGGGCAAATAGCAACGCTGGCAGGAAGATTTTACGCTATGGACAGAGACAGGCGCTGGGAAAGAACCAAAACTTACTATGAAACTTTAACATTAGGCAAAGCTAAGACTTTTCCTTCACCAGAGAAGGCAATTAGCTTCTTTTACCGACATGGCTATAATGACGAATTAATGCCACCAGCAGTAATTAACAAACAAGGCACAATAAAAGACGGCGACGCAGTGATTCTTTTTAACTTTAGAGCTGATAGAGCCAGACAGATAACTCAAGCTTTTTTACAGAAACCATTCAAGGGGTTTAGAAGAAAAAAATTAGAAGATCTCTTTTTTGTTACTTTTGTCCCTTATTTTGAATATGACATTAAACTGCCAGCTATATTTGCTTTCAAACCTCAACCTATACACAAACCACTAGGAGAAGTTTTAGCCCAACATAATTTTAAACAGTTTCATTTAGCAGAAACAGAAAAATATGCCCACGTGACTTACTTTTTTAATGGCACAAGAGAAAAACCATTTAAAGGCGAAGATCGAGAGATTGTGCCTTCACCTAAAGTAAAGACATACGATCTAAAACCAGAAATGAGTGTTTATAAAGTGACTAATGTTTTTTTGGAAAAAATAAAGATGCAAAAATACCACTTTTTTGTTGTTAATTTTGCTAATCTTGATATGGTAGGCCACACTGGGCAGATTCAAGCAGTAGTCCAAGCCGCTAAACATGTAGACAACTGCTTAAAAAATGTGTTTTTAGCAGTACAAAAAACAAGAGGCATCCTTTTAATAACCGCAGATCACGGAAACGCTGAAGAGATGATTAACCCCCAAACAGGCGAAATCAACCCTGAACACACTAACAATCCTGTTCCTTTTATTTATATTAATTTAGGAGAACAAAAAAATATCTATCTAAAAACCGGCCAAGCACTAAAAAATATCGCTCCCTTTATACTTCAACTTTTTAATCTTAACCCCCCCCAAGAAATGACTGCTGAACCTCTAGCCAGCTTTACTCCGGTTCAAAAACCAAAAAACGATACCCCTGATAACTACTGGTCAATTTAATTATTTTAATAATGAAAGTTATTCTTGAACCAACTGCTCGCCACATCCACCTTTGCCAAAAAGATGCGGAACTTCTTTTTGGGAAAGGTTTTAAGTTTGAAATTTTACGCCCGCTTTCTCAACCAGGGCAATTCGCTACTACCACAAAAGTAAAAATAAAATCCGGAGGTCGGATACTTGAAGTAAGAGTCCTCGGGCCCTATCGTGAATTCACTCAAATGGAAGTTGCTCCTTCAGATTTGTACTATCTTCAAACCACCGCTCCTCAAAAAATAAGCGCTCAAAATGATGGAGGGAAAATAGAAATTATTGGCCCAAAAGGAAGAATAATTCGCCAAGCTTTAATTTTACATCAGCGGCATATCCATTTGACAAAAGAAGATCTGGAAAAATTAAAACAAAAATTAGGAGCGAATTTACATAATACAGATGTTGTCCGTTTAAAAATCAAGGGTAAAAGAGGAGGAATTTTGGATAATGTCGTGCTTCGTGTATCAGAAAAAGCAAATTTTCGAGCCCACATTGATATTGACGAGGCAAATGCCTTGGGTGTAAAGTTTAAAACTGAAGCTGAAATTATTCTTTAAAATGAAAAAAATAGAAATTCGTTGGCATGGAAAAGGAGGACAAGGAGTTAAAACTGCTTCTTTGCTTTTAGCCGAAGGAATAAACGAAACCCCGCTTTTTGCCCAAGCTTTTCCCGAATATGGCCCGGAACGAACCGGATCACCAATAGAAGCCTACAACCGCATCTCTGAGAAAGAAATCCTAGCCCACTACCCTCTACTTGAACCTAATATAGTAGTGATAGCTGATCTCCAGTTGCCAGCAGAAGTTTATGAGAAAAAAACAACAAAAAAAACGATTTTTCTTTTTCCCGCAGAAAAAAGCTCGGTTAAAAATAGGACTATTATGACAAACATTAAAAGTTTTGCCCAAAAACACAAAATACGTTTCCTTAATATGGGTTTAGTAGGAGCGGTAGTAGGTATTTTAGAGAAAAAATTTAAACTCCCCGCCCCTCCCATTTTGGCAGGCATTAAAAAAAGAATTGACCGGAAATTCCCACCCCGGTTAGCAAGATTAAATTTTGAGTTCGTCCAAGCAGGATACAAGGAAACTAAAAAAATAAAGGAATGAAAAAAATTACCCAAAGTCTAACCGGCAATGAAGCGGCAGCACTGGCTCTGCGTCAAGTCGAACCAGATGTGTTAGCAATTTACCCCATTACCCCTACCACAGAAATAATGCAGATAATTTCTCATTATGTGGAAAGAAAAAAAATGAGGTCAGAATTGATTTTGGCAGAGTCAGAACACTCAGCGATGTCTGCCTGTGTCGGAGCCTCTGCCTCAGGCGTAAGAACGGCTACCGCTAGTGCCTCTCAAGGACTCATTTATATGCACGAAATTCTGCCTATTGCCTCAGGCTTAAGACTTCCTGTTGTAATGGTTGTGGGAAACCGAGCCATCTCTGCTCCTATTAATATCCACGGAGACCATTCAGACACCATGGCAGTAAAAGACTCGGGCTGGCTCCAGTTATACGCAGAAAACCCCCAAGAGGTATACGATCTCATAATCAACGCTTTCCCTATCGCCGAAAAAGCACGACTGCCAGTAATGATTTGTATGGACGGATTTATCACCACCCATGAGTTAGCAAAAATAGAAACTTTACCTGATAAAGAAGTAAAAAAAATAGTGGGCCCTTTTGTCCCCAAAAACCATCTTTTTAATAAAAAACCAGTCACAATAGGACATCTCGCCCTTCCTGATTCTTATATGGAATTAAAATTATCTGTGGCTAAAGCTATTAAAGAAGCGAAGAAAACCATTGAAATCACCTTTGCAAAATTTAATCACCTCTACAAAACCTCTTATTCTTTTATTGAGGTAGTCAATCCAGAAGCAAAAACATTTTTGGTAGCTATGAGTTCAGTGTGTGGAACAGTTAAAGAATATATCCAAAAGCATCCGGAAATTGGCCTCTTAAAACTCCGATGCTTCCGTCCTTTTCCTAAATATGAAATTATCAAAGCTCTTGAAAAAACAGATAAAATTATTGTTTTAGACCGAGCAGAAGCAATGAAAGGAGACAAAGGCCACCTTTACGAAGAAGTACGCTCTGCTCTTTATGATCTGGAAAAGAAACCCTTAGTTTTTGGAGAAATTTATGGGCTGGGAGGAAGAGATTTTTATCCTCAAGATCTCGAAAAAATAATCAGCCGCTATGCCTAAACCAAAACTCTTGCCCCAACATCGACTTTGCCCCGGATGTCCAGCCGGAGTAATAGCTAGCACTATCATGGAGGTTATACCAGAACCTTTAGTAGTAGTACTTGCCACCAGTTGTTTAGAAGTAGGCACTACTGTTTATCCGAACACCGCTTGGCAGGTTCCCACGATCCATTCCGCGTTCGCTAATTCTGCTTCCACCGCTTCTGGCATAGCCAGAGCTAAAAGAATCTTGCTTGCAAAAAGCAAAAAACGCTTAGAAATTAGCAAACTTTACCCGTATCTTAACGAGAATTTGAAAATTGTTGTTTTCGCTGGAGACGGAGGAACTTATGATATTGGACTTCAAAGTCTTTCGGGAATGGCAGAACGAGGGGAAGATGTGCTCTACATTTGTTACAATAACCAAGCTTATATGAACACCGGCGCCCAACGCTCCTCTGCCACCCCTTTTGGAGCAACCACTTCTACTACTCCAGAAATCGGTAAGAAAAAATACCCTAAAAGAATGACAGAAATAATGATGGCTCATCATATACCCTATGTAGCTCAAGCTGCCTATGGCTTTTGGGACGATTTAAAACAAAAGATAAAAGAAACCCTTGAGATCAAGGGACCAAAATATATTGAGATTCTTTCTCCCTGTATCCCGGGATGGCGTATTGAAGCTAAAGACACAGTAAACATCGCTCGTTTAATAGTGGAAACAGGGTATTGGCCATTATTTGTTTGTAAAAAAGGCAAACTAAAACTTACTTATCAACCCCAAAAACTTTTATCACTAGAAGAGTGGTTCAAAGTAGATCCCCGATTTCATTTCTTGCTTAAAGATAAAAACAAAATAAAAAAACTCCAAGAAAAAGTTAAAAAAGAATGGAAAAAATGGCAAAAAAATTAAAAACAACCCTACCTTATATTTCTTATTTGATTTTTGTTCCTAATTAACAAAGCAAAATTTTAAAAGTTTTGAGTTTTATTTTACTGATTTATACAAAAAAAGACCGCTTAGCGGTCTTTTTAGTTAACAGAAGGTTTTATTTCCTCCAAGGCCCTATTCCCAAAAATTTTTATCCATTCATCATATCCTCCCATAAAAACCCAGAAACAATATACCAACATTTGCTCTATAACCTCTATTATCTTTTCTTCATCATTACAACCTGAAACCTTAGTCATTTTAAGCCAACCGCTATTTTTTATCTCTTGAATAGTCCTACTAAAAGAAGAAGGCCTTGGATTTTTAGCAGAAACTTGAACAAAACGCTTTTTCCCCTCATCAAAAGATATTACAATAAAAACAAAAAACATCTGCCTTACCTCCTCTTTTTTCAGCCACTCTTAACACTGCTGAGCGCGATGCCGGATTTTTCTCCAGCTCTAAACAGCTCGGGAAAAATCGGCCTATGTTTTTTAAGGAGCCAGATTTCAAAACTCTGCCAAAAATTATGTCCTTTTTTGGCTCAGATGTTAACCTAAAAATTCGTTTAACCAACCTGTCTTCAAGAGAGTGAAAAGATATCACTAAAATTCTGGCCTGGGGAGAAAGAAGGGAAATCGCTTTTTTAACACCGATTTGGACATTGTCCAACTCTTTATTCACATAGATTCTCAATGCCTGAAAGGTTTTTGTAGCTGGATGAGTTTTGCCCCAAAACTTTCTGGGCACAGCTTGAGCCACAATCTCTGCCAACTCCCTAGCTGTTCTTATTTCCTTTTTTGAACGAACACTAATAATAGCCTCAGCTATTTTTTTAGCCCACCTTTCTTCTCCATAAACTTTTAAAATCTCAGCAATTTCTTCTTTTGAATACCCTCTAACTATATCCAGTGCTGTCTCCTTTCTTATCTTTGAATACCTCATATCCAATAGTGAATCTTCTTGAAAAGAAAAACCCTTTTTTGCTTTTTTAAAATGGAAAGAGCTGGCACCAAGATCAAAAAGAATACCGTCTATTTTTTTGATTTTTAAGCGAGAAAGTGTTTTATCTAAATCAAGATAACTACAATTTTTAAAAATAACACAAGGGGAAAAAGCAGCTAGCCTCTTCTTTGCTCTTTTTAAAATCTCTTCATCCCAATCAAGACAAATCAATTTTAGTTTATTAAGCCAGCCCTCTTTTTGTGCTTTTTTAAGTAAAGCTAAAGAGTGCCCCCCTTCTCCGCAAGTAGCGTCAACTATAAAAACCCTCTTTTTCTTGGAGAGCAGATAAACATTAACCCAATATTTAAGCACCTTTTTGAGCAAAACAGGTTTATGATACATAAAAACCTATTAACTAAACCAGGTCCAAACCCCTAAAACAATCAAAAACAAACCAGCGAAGAGCTCCAACCAGCGCTGGTATTTGGTCATAAAAGTAGTTAATCTGTCTAAAGCTATAAAAGCAGAACTAACCAACAAAGCAATCAAAAGCATTGGCAGAATAAAAATTAAATTATAGTAAAAAAGCCAAGCCAAAGAGGAAAACAACTTAACATCACTTAGCAAGCCACCAGCAACAAAGTAAGGGCCCGCGCTGCAAGGCAATAAAAACAAAGAAATAAGAACACCGGCGACAAACATCCCTTTTAAACTAAAGGCTCTATTGAGAATTTCTTTTATTTTCAAGCCAAAAAGAGGTTGGATCTTACAGGTACCGGCTTTAGAACGCAAAAACTCTACTAAGTTGTATAACCCTAACAGCACCGCTAAAACTGCCACCGCTTTATACAACCAAAAAGAAAAAGAAAGATTTAAGGAAGAAATTCCCTTAAAACCCAAAACAATAAAAACGCCTAAACAAAAATAAACTAAAAAAATTGCCCCCATAAAACTTAAAGAACTAAGAAAAATTCTTTTGCCAGAAAACTTTTTGCTTTCAGCCAAAACCATAAGCAAAAGCAAAAAAATACTTAAAGCGCAAGGGTTAACTGAATCAGCCAAAGCCAAAAGGGTGATACTGAGGCAACTCACACACTTATCAGAAAGAGCTACCGCTGGCTCAGGACACTTCAGTTCACCAGAAACATCTTTAAGAATTGACTCTAATTGAGTAGAAATATCCTTGCCCACTAAAAATTTATCTCCGACAAAAACAATCGGCACCTTGCCCCAATAACGATAAGGAACCTTATAATAATGTAAAAGAGCTCGCAAAAGAGTGGGATTGGTTTTAGCATTAAGCTGTTTTTTGGCAATTGAATACTGCTCTTTGAGAGAGTCTATTTTTTGGGCTGCTTTTTGACACTCTGGGCAGCCGGGAGCAAAGAAAAAATAAAGACAGATATCGCCTTCTGTTTTTTCCTCCTTAAGCGTCTCTTGGCCTTCACAGGAAGATCCAGAAGAGTCAAGAGTGCAGACATCACTGGCAAATATATTTTTTGGGAAAAAAACCAGGCTTAAGAACAAAAAAATAAAAATAATTTTTAGCCAACGCATTTTCCTCTTGTTATGTACTTGGACCCAGCGGGACTTGAACCCGCAACCTCCGCCATGCCATAGCGGCGCTCTACCAATTGAGCTATGGGCCCAAATTTAATTTTGAATCTACTCCCAATGTTTTTTCAAGAATCTTCTCCAGCGCTCCAAAGCGAAGCTTTAGGAGCGCCCCGCCAACGGCGGAGTTGAGCTATAAGCCCAAAAAGCGGGTGAGGGGAATTGAACCCCTATCTCAACCTTGGGAAGGTCGCGTTCTACCGTTGAACTACACCCGCAAAATCTATATCTCTACTTTTTTCGCCAAAACTAAATATACTTTCCTTAAAAAAGGCTTTATTATATTAACAAAACCTATTCAATTTTCAAGGACCGAGTTTCTCTTTATCCTGCTTGAAGATTCCAACCAACACGATTATATTATACAAAACCACACACCCTAGTTTAAACACTCCAAAAGTTAATATGAAAAAAGATACCAAAAATACAAACAAAGATATAATAAATTTTTATCTAACAGATGAATATATTACCAAAAACCCTTCGCTTGATATAGAAGACTCACCCTGGAAAGTCAGCAAAATCATCCCTCTTGTTAATAAATTTACAAAACACCTTAACAAAGATGAAATCACTCTATTGGATGTCGGAGGTGGAGCAGGAGCAATCCTTAGTGCAATATCTACTTACATAAAGAAAAAACATCATATAAAAGTTAATAAATTTGCATTGGATTTAAGCCCAGGAATGCTTAAGATTCAAAAAAAGAATAATCCCGATCTTAAAAAAGCTCTCAATGAAGACATCCGCCAAACCTCTTTGGGCAATAAGGAGATAGACTTAACTTTAATGATTGATGTGTTAGAACATATACCAAACCCAACAAAAGCTTTAAAAGAAATAAAGAGAATTTCTAAATTTGTCATCTTTAAAGTCCCTTTAGAAGGCAGCCTTGTCTCTAGAATATGGAATTTTATAAATAGGAACAAACCAAGGCAACATGCTATTAAAACAATCGGCCACATCAATGTCTACAACCTTAATAAACTCAAATACCAAATAGAAAAACATACAGGTCAGATATTAGACTACTATTTTACAAATGTATTTGAATATTGTCAGAATTCGCCACATTATAAAGACAAAATAGACAAAAAACGCAAACTAAAAAACCTTATTGCTTCTTATGTGTTTAAAATATCGCCTAAACTCTGCTCTTTTCTGTTCAGCGATTTTATTATGGTTTTAGTCAAATGCTATTAAAGATATACAAAAATATAGACGTTGTTATTGCATCAACATTCTATCTTCTACACTTTTATGCAGTGTATTCTACACCACCCATAAACGGATATTTTTTCGTTTTGCTCAGAAAATAATCCATAATTTAACCACATATAATCATGAGATTTGAAAGCCAACACCACCAAAGGGGCAAAACGAAAAAATAAAACCAATTGGAAGAGTCAAATTAGACGACAGGCCTTTTCCATTCAATCCTGAAGTGATAGTAAAAAATTTTTTCCTGAGGGAAAACATCTTAAAACTGCAGATGGGAATGAGTATATTTTAGATGAAAACGGAAAAACTATTCTCTTATTTAAAGATGGAAATAAAAAAGGAATATACACTTGATCATTTTGTGCCTACTTGGATGATTGAACAATATTACTAAGGAAATATCTACCCCCAACTTCAATACGCTATAAATGATCAGCTTAAAAAGGTAGTTAAGCTGATAAAGAAAATAAGTAAAGAAAAGATTACAGGAAACGGCTTCACCCACGCGTTAGCGCAGGACAAAATCCGAAAAAATATTCTTTTTTAATTAGAAATTTTGTGCCGTCTATCCAGCGGTCGGCAAAAACCATGTGGAAATTCAAGAGAACTTTCCCATATCACCATAATGCTTTAATTATTTTGAAATCTTCCGTCGTCTCTTGATGTTGAAAGTTTATGCACATTTTTCTCAAGCCATCCTATTTTTTCAACTTCCCTTATATCAAATTCAGGAACATAGGGCTTGATATCTAGAAGGGGGGTGCCATCTACAATGTCAGTATCCTGAATATATAGGATGTTCCCTTTGATTTTTACAAAACGAACTATTGAAATACCAATTGGATTTGGTCTGCTTGGAGCTCTTGTTGAAAAAACTCCATGTATCTGATTATCCATAAACGGCTTTACTTTTAAGAACGGTTCTTTGGATAGGTGAAAGTGATATATTAAAATGATGTGAGAGAAATCTTCAAGATCTTCTAAACCTTCAGCATATTCTGGAAATACTTCAATTGTCCCGTCAACGCCTTCAGTGGCCGAGGATTGTATAGGCGTTCCCTTCGGTTTCTTGAACGAAGAATGAATAATCCCTATTGGAACATAATTTATTTTTTCCATAACTTTATCTATTTATAATGTGATTTCGGCGGCTTTTTATCTGCACAATTACTCTGTTCACTTTCTAAAATGAAAACAATGGGCTGACTCTCTAATTTCTCCCAAATATTGTTTAAATTTTTGTATTATACCCATCGTTATGGATCCTTAAAAAGCGTTCCATAATAGGTATGAATAAGAGTTTTCACAAAAGTAACCAGCCAAAAAATAACCAAAAGCCAATATAATGCAAAGCCAATATAATCTATTAGCTGAATTCCAAATAGTAATGAAATTGTATGGCTTGCAGCCACATATGCTCCAAGAGGAAAGGTAAAAGCCCACCACGACATTGCATAAGGGATCTTTAATCTTTTTATATAATGCAAGGTCAATACAACAGCCATCATAACCCACCATATGCCAAACCCCCAAAATAAAAATCCAAACACAAAGAAAGGTTCCCGCATAGTTATGAATGATGAGTTTTTAACTAGGTTAACTAATGCAACAGTTCCTGCTCCAATAGGCCCAAGATTTATCCATATTGTGGGAGCAAGAGTGTTTGGTAAAGGATGATGAAGAATAAAACGATACATTGTTATAGCCAATAGAGCAAGATAAATGAAAAAACCAGACCCCCACCCAAAATAGTTAAGGAAGATAAC
>JAGGWG010000010.1 GCA_021157605.1 bacterium
AGTTATCTCCAAAGACAAAGCTAACAACAGATCCCTTTCTGACAGCCTAGTCTTTATTACTGCTAAACCCAAAGAATCAGTCTATGACCTTATCCTTAAAGTCCTGAATAAATACTTTGGGTGGATGCTGGGGAGGTTTAGGAAGTAGCGAAGTTTTTAAAAGTGTAAAATTTTTTATTTTGTGTTAAGCTGTTGATGTTGGGAAAATAATGTTTTTTTATGGAGTATAGAGGACAACGGATAGGAGTTTTTGTAGACATACAAAATCTGTATTATTCTGCTAAACATCTATTTAATGCTTATGTAAATTTTCAACAAATAATTAGATCTGGAGCCGGAAAAGGGCAATTGGTGAGAGCTATTGCTTATGGAGTAAAAGCATATATCCCCAAAGAAGAAAGATTTTTTGGAGCTTTAAAAGAGGCAGGTTTTGAAGTTAAACTTAAAAACCTTCAAGTATTTCCGGGTGGGATGAAAAAAGGTGATTGGGATGTAGGGATTGTGGTGGATATTATCCGCTTAGTAGACAAGTTGGATGTAGTAGTTTTAGCTTCTGGTGATGGCGACTACCTTGATTTAGTTGAGTTTTTGCAAAATAGGGGTATATATGTGGTTATCTTTGCTTTTTCTGAAACAGCTTCTGCCAAATTAATAAAAAAAGCAGATCTTTTTGTCGATATGGGTTCAGATCGGAAAGCTTTTTTGCTTAAAAATATAAAATAGGCAACAAATACTCTGAAAATCCCTATTTTTATAAAAGATATTGTTTTATATTTTTAGCGGCCGCGCAAAATATAAATAATCGTTTTGCTGGCAAAATTTTTATTTGATGGTTTTTGGTGATTGAATTTAGTAAATAAAAACTATTAAAAAACTCTGTTTTTGGTATACTTGTGTTAAAATTCTGTTAAAATTAGGAATGTTTCTATTATGAAATCAAGAAAAATAAAAACATTTTTAAAAGGTTTTAAAAAGTATCCCAAGAGAGTTCTTTCTCTTTCAGGTGTTGTTTTATTTTTGTTCTCTTTTGTGCTTGGCTTTTTTGTGGGGGTACAGAGAAATATTCCTTTACGTTATGAGTTGATTAATAAAGAACCTAAAGTTAAAAAGATTGATTTTTCTCTTTTTTGGGAGGCGTGGGATAAAATTCACTATAACTTTTTACATGCGGCTGATGATAAAAATCTTTTTTATAGCTCAATCAAGGGGTTGATAGCCGGAACTAATGATCCTTATTCAGCTTTTTTGACTCCTAAAGAGACAGAGATGTTTACTGAAAATATGGAAGAAGAGTTTTATGGAGTGGGAATAGAAATTGGGGTACGGGAGGGAAAAATTATTATTATTTCGCCTTTAGCTAATACCCCGGCAGAAAAAGTTGGTTTGCTTTCCGGGGACGAAATAGTAGCTGTAGATGGGAAGCTCACTAAGAACCAGTCGCTGATGGAAGTAGTATCTTGGATCAGGGGCAAGAAGGGAACAGAAGTAATTTTGAGTATTAAGCGCAAAGGCTGGAAAGAGCCGAAGGATTTTAAAATTAAAAGAGCAAAAATCGAAAACGAAAGTGTAAAAACTCGTCTTTTGGGTGATATTCTTTACATAAAAGTTGTCCAGTTTTCAGAAAAAACATACCCGTTATTTTATCAGGCACTTTCTCAGTCAGCAAATAAAGATCTTTCAGGTGTTATTATTGATTTAAGACAGAATCCGGGAGGTTATTTTCAGGCAGCGGTAGATATTGCCTCTTTGTTTATTGAAAAAGGACCAATTGTTTTTGAAAAAGATAAAGCAGGCAATTTAAAGGATTATCAAGCTACCAAAAAGCCTATTTTTAAAGATTATTCAGTTGTGATTTTGGTAGATAGTGGGTCAGCTTCAGCCTCAGAGATTTTAGCTGGTGCGCTAAAAGATTATAATAAAGCTATAGTTATTGGAGAGAAGACGTTTGGTAAAGGAGTGATGCAGAGCTGGGAGAGATTTAATGATGGTTCTTCTTTGGTTTTAACTACAGCCTATTGGTTGACTCCCAAGAAACATCAAATTGACGGCAAGGGTATAACTCCTGATGTAATAATTAAATCAGAAGATAAAAGTTGTTCTGACAAAGATAAGGTTTGCCAGAAAGCTATAGAGTTATTAACTAAATAATAGTTATGAGTGCCAAAAGAACTGCTAAGACAATTAAAGTTTTGCTTAAGCAAAAAGTGTTGGGGTTAGGCGAAAAAGGTGAGATTAAAAAAGTTAAAGCAGGCTATTTCTTTAATTTTCTTTTGCCGCAGGACTTAGCTTGTAGATTGAGTGAGAAAATCAGGCAAGATATGGCAGCTAAGAAAACTGCTAAAAAAGAGGCAGAAAAGAAAAAGTTATCTCAGCTCAAAAAACTTCAAGAGCGTTTTCCCGCGTCTTTAACTTTTAGGCGTCGTCTTAATGAAAAAGGGAAATTATACCAGTCAATTAAACCTGAAGAAGTAGTTGAGAGATTAAAAGCAGAGGGCTTAATCAAAAAGATTCTTTTGCCAAAAATTGACAAAAAAGGGGAATTTAAAGCTCGGGTTTTGTTTATTGACAATAAAAAAGGTAAAATAACTATAAAGGTAGAAGGTTCAAAATCGTAGTTTTAATTTTATTTTGTTATAATAGGTTAAAAAGAGGGGCAAATGGCTGAAGAACAAAGAAAAAATAACAACGATATTGATTTAGATGTTTTTCGTGTTCCTCCAAAAGAGATGTTGGAAAAGATAAGTCAAACTCCTCAGCAGTCCAGTAGAGGGAAAGGTTTTGAGCAAAAAAAAGTTGTTAGCAAAGAAGCGGCAAGCAAGAAACCTGATGCGCAAGTTCCTGTTAGCCCGCCTTTGGCTCAATCTTCGGCTGGCTCTTTGCAGTCAGGAATCTCTCCCAATGTTTACCCTAAAAAGGCTTTTTCTAAACCTTTTTTCTCCTCGCCAAAGCCTAAAAAAGCTTTTTGGGGGAGGACACAGTCTAAACCTTTACCACCAAAGCCATCTTCTCCCCCAGTTGCTAAGCCTCCTATTAAGTCTGTTAAGCCTGTAAAGCCAAAACTTTCAGGGTGGAAAAAGGCGGGTTTGGTTGCTATTCTTGTTTTCTTTTTGCTGATTTTGTCAGCAACTGGTTTGGTTTGGGCTGAGTGGCAAGGTCTTATTTCTATAGGTGCCTCAAGGGTAGTTGGTCCTCCTCCAGCTCAAATGATATGGTCTAAGGCTGTAGTTTTCAGGTCCCCCCTTTCTTTTACAGGTAAGGTTGTTTTTAACAATCCCAGTGATGATTTGAAAAAGTGGTTAAAAGATCAAGGACTGAATCAACAAGAGATATCTTTTTCTGGACAGATTATTGTTGACAACAAAGAAGTTTCTGGTGTTTGGCAATGGTTGGATGAGTCTCCTTTTGTTTTTTATTTAAAAGACCAGTCCCTTTATCTTAAAAGAAATAAAGAGGAAAGTTGGTCTAAAGTTGATTTGGGTTTTAGTTTTCAAGGTATAGATCCTTTTTTGGAGTTTTTGAATAACTATTCCAATTTCCAGCGTCTTAAAGCAGATGAGGGTTTTTATTGGTATAAAGGTGTTTTTAGTTATGCTTTGCTTTCTGGATGGAGTATTTATCCCGAAGTAGAAGTAGCTTTGTCAGATCAAGATTTCACTTTGTCTCGTTTAAAACTTCTGACAGAAAGTACCTATGGTTTGCAAGCTGATTTTCTTTTTCGGCCCTCTGATTTTTCCTTGAACTTTAAAGCTGAAGATATAGATAAAGCCAAAGATGGCAATGAAGAGTTTGCTAAAGTTGTTTCTTTTACTAATCTTTGGCAAAAGCAGAAAAAAGAGAATACCGCTTCAGATAATGGCTCATTTGTTACTCTACGGGATAAGCAGCGCAAAGACGATCTTCAATTAATTAGCCAGGCTTTGCGAAACTACTACCAAGAAAAAAGCAGTTATCCTGTTGCTGAAGAAAAAATCAAAATTGAAGAAGCAGATAACTTGTGGAGTGTTTTAGAACCATATTTG
The DNA here is from genome assembly GCA_021157605.1 of bacterium. Classification (NCBI taxonomy): domain Bacteria; species bacterium. The sequence goes on from JAGGWG010000010.1 coordinate 4,020, forward strand.
CCCGAAGGAGAAGAGTGGAGTTTTGCTGATCCTAAATACCCTGATTTTTACTACGGATACATTTCAGACGGCGAAAACTATGAGCTTAGCGCCAGGTTGGAAAATAAAGAAGATAAAGAGGGGATAGCTATAGGAGATATAGTTCTCTATTTTATTGTTTCTAATGAATCATATAATCCTTCTTTGGCAGGTTTTTAATTTGTCTTTTTGATTTTTCTATGTTAGGTTTAGAGCAGGAAAAATAAAACTTAAAAATGATTTTTATTTGGGTATTAATTGGATTATTTCTTTTATCCTTATTTTGGTTAGTAGCCACTTACAATGGTTTAGTAGTTTTGAAAACACGGATGAAAGAGGCGTGGAGCGATATTGAGGTGCAGCTTAAACGTCGTTATAATCTCATCCCTAATTTAGTTAAAACTGTAAAAGGATATGCTACTCACGAAAAAGATGTTTTTCGGCAAGTAACAGAGGCTAGAACTAAAGCTTTAGGAGCAGGTAGTCCTGAAGAGGTGGCAGAGGCCGAAGGACAATTAAATAAAACTCTTAAGACTTTATTTGCAGTAGCAGAAAACTACCCCCAACTAAAAGCTTCGGGTAATTTTCAGAAGTTGCAAGAAGAATTAAGGGACACTGAGGACAAAATACAAGCAGCGCGAAGATTTTATAATGCCAATGTGAGGGATTATAATATTCGCTGCCAGACTTTTCCTGCAAGCATTATAGCTAATATGTTTGGTTTTAAACCGGCAAAACTTTTTGAATTGGAAGGATCAGAAGCAGAAGAGGCCAGAAAAGTTCCTGAGGTAGATTTTGAAGATACAAAAGATAAAAAATAAATTAAAGAAAAACTATGGAGAAAAACAAAATCACTCCCCAAACTTCTTCAGCTGAGGTGAATGAAGACAAGGTGATGGGACTGCTTTGTTATTTAGGTATTTTAGTTTTGGTTCCCATCTTGCTCAAAAAAGATTCTGAGTTTGTCAAATTCCACATTCAACAAGGCTTGGCTCTTTTAGTAGTGGGTATTGTCTGGACTTTTGTTTGGTGGGTTTTAGCCTTTATCCCTGTGATTGGTTTAACTTTGGATGTATTGGGCGGTATTGTGCTTTTTGTAATTTGGATTATTGGTATTGTTAATGTTTTAAGCGGTCAAAAAAAAGAGTTGCCATTAGTTGGTGGGTTGGCTAAGTATTTCCGTCTATAAGGTATTTTTCTAAAATAGATGTATCGTTTTATATCTTCTAATATCAGAAAGACTTACTTTTATATTTTTTTAGTTTTTGTTTTGGTTGTTGGTATAGGCTATGCTTTTGCCTGGTATTACGGAGATTATAGTCTTTTGGTTCAGGCAGTAGTTTTTGCTTTGATTTATAATCTAATAGCTTATTTTTACTCTGACAAAATAGTTCTTTCTCTGGCAAAGGCTCATTTAGTGGACAAGAAGGAGGAAGCGGAGCTCTATCGTTTAGTAGAAAATCTTTCTATCCGGAGCGGCTTGCCAATGCCCAAAATTTATGTGATTGAGGATAATTCACCTAATGCTTTTGCTACCGGAAGAGATCCGCAGCATTCAGCTGTGGCAGTAACAAGAGGATTGATAAATTTATTGGATCGTGAAGAACTGAGAGCTGTTTTAGCTCATGAAATGAGCCATATCAAAAATTACGATATCCGTTTGCAGACTATAATTGCAGTTCTAGTGGGGGCAATAGTTATTTTAGCTGATTATTTAAGGAGGTGGTTTTGGTTTTCTAACAGGGAGAGACGTGAGGAGGGATTTATTGGGTTATTAGTGATGTTGTTTCTTCTGGTGGTGGCGCCATTAGCAGCCCGTTTAATCCAGCTGGCTATTTCCCGTAAAAGAGAGTTTTTGGCTGATGCTTCAGCGGCAGAGCTGACTCGTTATCCTCAAGGATTAATTAGCGCTTTGGAAAAAATATCTTCCTATCCCCAAGGTGTTCGTTCTGCTTCTTTAGCTACTGCTCATCTTTATTTTGCTTCTCCTTTTCGTGAAAATAAAAACAAAAGCAATTGGTTTGAGAGTTTGTTTTTAACCCATCCGCCAATAGAAGAAAGAATAGAAGCTCTTAAGAGTTTTGGTTTTTAAGTTTGTACCCACTATATTTCCTTATTGTCAACTATCAGATGTTGGAGTAGAATTATTAAGATATGGCCAGTCTTAATATTACTTTTGAGGAAGCTAAAAGAGAGGTAAAAAAGTTGCGTCGTCTAATTGAAAAAGCTCGTTATGCTTACCATGTTCTTGATAAGCCAATAATGGAAGATGATGTTTTAGACTCTTTAAAGCACAAACTTTATCAAATAGAACAAAAGTATCCCCAGCTTATAACTGCTGATTCTCCTACCCAAAGAGTAGGTGGCAAGCCTTTGGATAAGTTTAAAAAAGTTCCCCACCAGGTACCGATGCTTTCTTTGGAGGATGCTTTTAGCTTAGAAGAGCTAAAAGAGTGGGAGCAGAGAAATCAGCGTCTTTTAAAAAACAAGAAGCGTTTTGAATACTTTGCAGAGCTTAAAATGGATGGTTTGGCTGTTAGCTTGGTTTATGAAAATGGAACTTTGGTTTTAGGAGCTACACGTGGAGACGGGCATACTGGAGAAGATGTTACTCAAAACTTGAAGACAATTGAATCAATCCCCCTTCATTTACGCAAAAAATCAAAGTACTACCAAAGAGCGGCTAAAGGTAGATTTGAGGTTCGGGGTGAAGTGTTTATGTCTGCCCGATCGTTTCTTAAGCTTAACAAACAAAGAAAGAAAAAGGGGCTTCCTCTTTTTGCTAATCCCCGAAATGCTGCTGCTGGAAGTGTGCGACAACTGGATTCTAAAATTACAGCTGAAAGAGATTTAGATTTTGTAGTTTATGATATTGTCACGGAAATAGGGCAAAAAGAACACTCTCAAGAACACGAGATCGCCAAAGATTTAGGTTTTAAAATAATTCCCCATAATCGTCTTTGTCGAAACTTGGAGGAAGTCGAGAAGTTTAAGAAACATTGGGAGAAAGCAAAAGCAAAACTGCCTTACTGGATTGACGGCGTGGTGGTTATTGTTAATAATAACCGAATTTTTGAGCAATTAGGGGTGGTTGGTAAAGCACCAAGAGGAATGATTGCTTATAAATTTTCGCCGGAGGAATCAACTACTAAAATAAAAGACATCATTCTTCAGGTGGGGCGGACAGGAGCTTTAACGCCGGTAGCAGTGCTTGAACCAGTACAGGTGAGAGGTACTACAGTGACTCGTGCCACTTTGCACAATGAGGATTATATAAAAGAAAAAGATGTTCGTATTGGCGATACAGTGGTTGTTTACAAGGCTGGTGATATTATTCCCGAAGTTTTACGGGTTATTAAAGAGCTCCGTCCCAAAGGTGCCAAAAAGTTTAAGATGCCTAAATATTGCCCCCGCTGCGGCACTAAATTGGTTAAAGAAGGAGCTTTTTGGCGCTGTCCTAATCCAGAGTGTTTTTCTGTGCAAAGACGCAGGCTTCAACATTTTGTTTCTAAAGGGGCTTTTGATATTGAAGGTTTGGGCCCGAAGATTCTCAGTCAGTTAATAGAGCAGGGATTAATTAAGACACCGGCAGATTTGTTTGATTTAACAGAGGGAGATCTGGAGCCTTTAGAGCGGTTTGCTGAAAAATCAGCCCAAAATTTAGTTAAGAGTATTCGCGCCAGAAGAAAGATGGGTTTGGGGCGATTTATCTATGCTTTAGGTATCAGACATGTGGGAGAACAAACCGCTTATGATCTAGCTCGTTATTTTAAAACTTTAGAAAAAATAAAAAAAGCTTCTTTGGAAGAGATTGAAAAAGTGCCTAATATAGGCACGGTAGTAGCTAAAAGCATTTATACTTTTTTCCATAACAAAAAAAATCAATCCCTTCTTAAGGAGCTTTTAAAACGTGTGGAGCTTAAGGAAAAAGGTAGCAAAAAAAGTAAAATTTTTGGCAAATCCTTTTGTTTTACCGGGGCTCTTAACTCTTTGTCTCGTGATGAAGCCAAGGAAAAAGTGAGAGAATTAGGAGGTATGTCCCACAGTGATGTCACGCATGATTTAGATTATTTGGTGAAGGGGGAAAATCCAGGTTCCAAGTTGCAACGAGCAAAAAAATATGGCATAAAGATTATATCTGAAAAAAAGTTTTTGCAATTGATTAACTCATAATGGGAAAAAAATTCACTCGCAAAGAAGTTGACCACCTTGCCTTTTTGGCGCGATTCTCTCTTAAAGAAAAAGAAAAAGCAAAGATGGCTCGGGATTTATCGGAGATTATTGATTTTGTCAGTGAATTGAGAAAATTAAAATCAGAGGACAAAGAGCCGTTTTTGTTTGAGGATCAAATTAATGTTTTTCGTAAAGATGAAAAACCAAAAAGAAGCGACACTGAAAGCTATTTAACTAATGCTCCTCAAAGAAAAAGACGGTTTTTTAAAGTGCCTCGTATTTTAAGGTAAAGTTATGAATATAACCTCTTTATCGATTTCTGAACTAAAAGATGGGTATTTAAAGAAGCGCTTTACTCCTTTTGAAGTAATTAAATCTTATTTGCGCAGAATAGAAACCTTAGATAAGAAAATTAAAGCTTTTATTTCTCTTAATGAAAGAGTGCTTGAGGAAGTCAAAAAAATAAAACCCTCAGAGATTAAAGATTTGCCTCTTGGTGGTATCCCTTATTCTGCTAAAGATCTTTTTCTAACTAAGGGGCTGCCGACTACTGCGGCTTCAAAGATATTGGAAAACTTTATAGCTCCTTATGAATCAACGGTAACAGAGCGTTTAGCTAAGGCTGGGGCTTTACTTTTAGGTAAAACAAACCTAGACGAGTTTGCTATGGGTTCTTCTACAGAGCGTTCAGCTTTCCAAGTTACTCGCAACCCTTGGGATTTAGATAGGGTTCCAGGCGGATCAAGCGGCGGACCGGCAGCAGCGGTAGCGGCCCGGATGCATCCTTTTAGTATTGGTACAGATACCGGAGGCAGCATCAGGCAGCCGGCTTCTTTGTGTGGAGTTTTTGGTCTCAAACCTACTTATGGTCGCGTTTCCCGTTATGGCATTATTGCTATGGCTTCTTCTTTGGATCAGGCAGGTCCGTTTAGTTTTTCGGTTAAAGATTCAGCTTTGGTTCTAAAAATTATTTCTGGTTTTGATAAAAAAGATGCTACTTCTTCCCGTAAGGAAGTGCCTGATTTTGAAAAAAGTATTGGCAAACCGCTGAAAGGATTGAGGATTGGTATTGTCAAAGAGTTTTTCCAGAAAGGATTGGATCAGAAAGTGAGAGAAAAAATTGAAGAGGCGAAGATAAAACTGCAGAAAGAAGGAGTAAAATTTGTTTCTGTATCTGTTCCTAAAGCCAAGTTTGCTTTGCCTATTTATTATATTTTGATGCCGGCAGAAGTAAGTTCTAATTTGGCTCGATACGATGGTTTGCGTTATGGTTTAAGTAAAAAAGCAAGATCTCTGCGTCAAACTTATGAATTGACAAGAGGGAAAGGTTTTGGTGATGAAGTAAAAAGGAGGATTATGCTGGGGACTTTTGTCCTTTCTGCCGGCTACAGAGAGGCTTATTATATTTTGGCGCAAAAAGCCAGAACAGCTCTAAAAGATGAGTTTAAAAAGGCCTTTAAAAAGGCAGATTTACTTTTGGGTCCGGTCTCCCCTACCCCTGCTTTCAAAGTGGGGGAGAAGATGACCGATCCGCTACAGATGTATTTAGCTGATATCTATACAGTGCCCATTAACCCGGCTGGCTTACCAGCTGCTTCTGTTCCTTGCGGTTTTGTTAAAGAGGATAATAAAGAACTGCCTGTATCTTTTCAGCTTATTGCTCCTTGGTTTAGAGAAGATTTAATCTTTCAGGTAGCAGGAGCCTATGAGCGTATTTCGCCTGATGATTTTAAGAAACCTAAAATATAGTTATGTTTTTTGTTCTTCGCCGCAATAAAAAAAGTTTGGATTTTCAGTCGCGTTGGCAGAAAGTAGAAGAACTGTTAAAGGTTAAAAGGGATTCTGCCTTAAAACAAGCGCTTATGGAAGCAGATAAACTTTTAGGGTTGGCCTTAAGAGAAAAGAGATTAAAGGGAGAGACACTGGGAGAGCGTCTTAAAGAGGCTAAAGCATTATTTGAGCCAAATTTTTACCAAGAGTTATGGGAGGCGCACAAGTTAAGAAATCGTTTGGTTCATGAGGACGATGAGATTCTCTCTTTTCAGATAGAAAAAGCAGTTAAAGTTTTCAAAAAGGCTTTAGAGAAATTAAAATTTCTACACTAGTTTAAGTATCTATTATGGCTATGCCACAAAAATTACAAACAAAAATTGGTTTAGAGATCCACATTGAACTAAACACAAAGACTAAGATGTTTTGTCGTTGCCCCAATAAAAGCGGCGGCAACCCGAATCAATTTACCTGCCCTATATGTTTAGGATACCCGGGGGTTTTGCCAGTACCAAACCAGAAAGCTGTTCTTTATACATTAAAACTTGGCTTGGCTCTTGGCTGTACAATTCCAAAAGAATCAAAGTTTGACCGCAAGCACTATTTTTATCCTGATTTACCTAAAAATTATCAGATATCTCAATATGATATGCCTTTAGCTAAAAACGGCTACCTAAAAATTAAGAGTAAAAAGATAAGAATTGACAGAGTGCATTTAGAGGAGGACGCTGGCAAACTTATCCATCCTACAGGAGCAGATTATTCTTTGGTTGATTTTAATCGTTCAGGGGTACCTTTGGTAGAGGTGGTAACTGCTCCTGATATTTCTTCACCAGAGGAAGCCAAAATCTTTCTTAAAGATTTGCAGTTGCTTGTTAGGTATTTACAAATTTCTGAAGCTGATATGGAAAAAGGGCAGTTGCGCTGTGATGCCAATATATCAGTTAATTCTGGCACAAAAATGACGCCTATTTTTGAGATAAAAAATATGAATTCTTTCCGTGCGGTGGAAAGCGCTCTTAAGTACGAAGAAAAACGTCTCAAAGATAACTTTAATGATTTAAGCAAAATAAAAGGGAAACGCACCTTGACTTGGTTGGAGGAGTTTCAACGTACAGAGGAAATGAGATTAAAAGAAGAGGCTTCAGACTACCGTTATTTTCCTGAGCCTGACATACCCTTAATGCGTCCAGCTAAAGTTTTTGATTTGCAAGAATTAAAGACTGCTCTACCTCTTTTGCCTGAACAGAGGCGGAAAGTATTAAAGGAAAAGTACAGTTTGGCTGATAAAGAGGTAGAAGTTTTGGTTAATAAACAAAGGTGGTTTGACTACTTTATGTCAGTTGCCGCCAAAGTAGATGGTCGTTTAGCTGCTGACTGGATGGTTAATGAAAATTTAGGTACAACTTTAGAAGTTAACGATTTTATCTTGCTTATCAGTCAGCTTCAAAAAGGCAAAATCAGCCGTCCTTTTGTTAAACAGACAGTAATACCGGCTCTGCGCAAAGGAAAAAAGTTAAACAAGATTCTCAAAGAGGCGCCCAGTTCTTTTGACTCAAAGGCCTTAGTGAAAAAGATAATAGCTTCTAATCAGGATGCGGTGGCGAACTATAAAAAAGGTAAAACTCAAGCTCTTCAGTTTTTGATTGGTCAAGTTATGCGTGAGACACGGGGACAGGCTGATCCGGTTGAGATTGAGGCGTTGTTGAAAAAGATGATATAATAAAGACTATGCCAAAAATAGATTTCTTTACTCGAGCCAAAAAAAAGCGAGTTTTTCACTTTTTAGTTCTTGCTTTTTTATCTGGTTTGCTAGGAGGGGTGGTTGCTGTTTTGCTTTTGTTTGTTCCTAATTCTCCTTTAGCTAGGTATCTCTCCCAAAATGTTTCTTCTCCCTTGGTTCAAGAAACCAGAAAGATTAAACTTGAGGAGGAGTCAGCGGTTATAGAGGCTTATAAAAAAATTGCTCCTTCAGTAGTAAGTATAGTTGCTTTGCAGGAGGTTACTAATTTTTTTGGCGAGGAAATAGTTTCCCGGGGAGGGGGGACAGGGTTTATTGTCACTAGTGATGGTTTGATTCTTACTAACAAGCACGTTGTTTCTAACCTTAATGCGCGCTATACAGTATTTCTTTCTTCAGGTAAAAGCTATACGGCTAAGGTGAAAAGCATAGATCCTTTTAATGATTTGGCTATTTTGAAAATTAATGCTTCAGGATTAAAGGCAGTAGAGCTTGGCGATTCAGATGATTTAGAAATAGGTCAAAGAGTAATAGCTGTGGGTTATGCTTTGGCTGAGTTTGAAAATTCAGTTACTTTGGGAATTATTTCTGGAAAAGAGAGAACGGTTGAGGCTTATGGATCTTCAGGTGGGGGGGAGAAGTTAGAAGGGATGTTGCAGACAGATGCTGCTATTAATCCCGGCAATTCCGGCGGTCCTTTGGTTAATTTGGCTGGTCAGGTTGTGGGTATTAATACTGCTGTGGCTTCACAGGCAGAAAATATTGGTTTTGCTATTCCGATTAATGTAGCCAAAAAAGCAATTGAGAGTGTAAAAAAATACGGCTACATCAAAAGACCAATGATTGGTATTCGTTATGTGCCTATTACGCCTCAGTTGGCAAAGGCCAATAATCTTTCAGCGGATTATGGAGCTTTGATTTATAGCCGTGATCCAAGGTTGTTTGCAGTGATGCCCAATTCGCCGGCAGCTAAAGCTGGTTTAAAAGAAGGAGATATTATTATTGCTTTGGGAGGAGAAAAGATAGATGCTTCACATTCATTAAGGCGCTTATTGCAAAAATATGATCCCGGCCAAGAAGTAGAGATTACCTATATCAGAGAAGGAAAAGAGCATAAAGCAAAGCTTGTTTTGGATGAAATGAAACAATAAACATAAACCCGCTCTTTTGCTATGTTAAGAGCGGGTTTGGGTTGGTAGAGTTCATATTTTCCCCTCCCTTCTTTGCGGGCATTGACTTCAGCATTTTTGCTTTGGTGAGGTTCGAGAAGAGTTTTTTTGTTTTTTAAGGAGTGGAGAGGTGATGCGTATTATTTTTCCCTGGTTGTAGTCAATAGTCATTTTACAACGACACAAAGGATTGAGGCATCTGGTTGAAAAGATGTTTGGTCCTTCCATTTTGATCATTGGGTCGAGTTGATACTGCCCGCAAACCGGGCAATAGGCTGGAAGGTAAAAAAATTTTCTTTCAAGGGCTTTTTGCACTCTTTTCTTCAGTTCTCTTTTTGTCATCTTTTTCACTCCTTCCTTGTTTTTAAGGTGCGGGTATTTGTTCAGGGTGATTTCAAGGCCTGTAAATTTTTATTATTCCCTGAACTGTTTCGTAAAAAACCGCTCCTTTTGGGTTTAGGTATTTTTTAGCGTCTTTTAGAAGTTTTTCAATTTGCCCTTTGTCTTGAAGAGCCAGTTTTGGTTCAAATTTAAGCTCGTTTTTTATTTCTACTTTTTTTAAATAAGGAAGATTGGCAAGAATTAGATCAAATTTGTCGTTTATGGCTTCAAAAAGATTGCTTTTAATAAATCTTATTTCAGTTTGATTTTTTTGAGCATTAATTTTTGCTACTTTAATAGCTTTTGTAGAGATATCAGAAGCAATAATTTGAAATTTTATTCTTCTTTTTTCCAGTTCCTTAGCCAAAGCAATGGCAATACACCCTGAGCCAGTGCCTAAATCTAAAATTTTCCATTGTTTTCGCGATCGCTGGATAATAAAATTAAGAGTTTTTTCTACTATTTTTTCAGTTTCTGGCCTAGGAATTAGCACTTTTTTGTCAACATAAAAACTATAGCCAAAAAACTCTTTTCTCTTGATAAGATAAGCTAAAGGTATGTGTTTTTGGCGTTTGCGGATTAAGTTTTTAAACTTGATTTCAAAATGTGGTTTAAGAGATAAATCTGAATGGGCTAAAATGAATTCTTTGGGTTTTTTGAGCACAAAAGCTAAAAGCAGGAGAGTGTCTAAGCTTGGGGTTTTAGATTTGTTTTTAAGTTTTTTTTCACCCCAAAAAAGCCACTTTTTTAATTTAGAGGCTTTTGATTTTTTCTCTAACTTCAGCATCTTGCAGTTTTTTAATAATAGGGTCTAGGTCGCCTTCCAGCACTTTTTCCAGAGCGTAAATAGTAAGGTTGATGCGATGGTCAGTTATGCGGTTTTGGGGGAAGTTGTAAGTTCTAATTTTGTCGCTTCTGTCAAGTTTGCCGACCATTGTTTTTCTTTTTTCTTTTTCCTTGTTTTGTTCTTTTTCTAAACGTAGAGCCAAAAGTTTGGAACGTAGAATTTTAAGAGCTTTTTCTTTGTTTTTGTGTTGGCTTTTTTCGTCTTGGCAGGAAACAACTGTGCTTGTGGGCAGATGGGTGATGCGGACAGCAGAATCAGTAGTGTTTACAGACTGGCCGCCGGGTCCTGAGGAGCGGAAGGTGTCAATACGCAGCTCTTCTGGCTTGATTTCTATATCTATTGTTTCTGCCTCGGGAAGGACAACGACCGCTGCTGCTGAAGTATGAACTCTGCCTTTTTTTTCTGTCTGAGGAACTCTCTGTACTCGGTGCACACCGCCTTCAAATTTTAAAAGGCCGTAAGCTTTTTCACCTTTGATTAAAATTTTTGCTTCTTTTATGCCTCCCAGAGGTGTTTTTTGCCAGTCCAGAATTTGGCTTTTGAAGCCTTTTCTTTCCGCAAAGCGCAAATACATTCTCAAAAGGTCGCTGGCAAAAAGCTCAGCCTCATCTCCTCCTGTGCCAGCGTGTATTTCTAAAATAGCGTTTCGCCTGTCAGTTGGATCCTCGACCAAAAGGCGAAAAAGTTCTTTTTTAACTGTTTTGAGTTCTTGTTTTAGCTTTTTTACTTCTTCGCTGGCCAACTCTTTGAGCTCTGGATCTTTGATAGCTTTTGTTTCGGCTAACTTCTTTTTTAAGGAGAGGTATTTTTTCAAGTAATCCCTTTGGTTTTGCACTACTGACAACTCTTTGGCTGTTTTGGGATTGTTGTTATCCAAAAGAAGCTTTTCAAGTTTTTCAATACGAAGATTTAGCTTTTTAAGTAAGCTTTTTAAATTCATAGTTTTAGTTTAGCTTAAGCTTTTTTCTTTTTTAAGAGTTTGGCTTTTTTGAGTCGTTCTTTGAATTTTTCTACTTGGCCGGTTGTATCAACCAGTTTTTGGTTGCCAGTGTAAAGAGGATGGCAGTGAGAACAAATTTCAACTTTTAGATCTTTATCTCTAGTAGATAAGGTTTCAAAAACAGCTCCGCAGTCACAGCGGATTTTTATCCAGTTGAGTTTTGTTTTTTGTTTTTTGCTTTTGTCCATAGTTTTTGGCTCTTGCAATAGTTGATTCTATATGTTAGCATTCTTTCTGTCAATAAAAGAAATATTTTTATTTAAGTAAAATTAATTAGTTTAAATGGCTGATTTGGTCAGTGCTAAAAAAATTGAAGAACTAGGAGGCCACTTAGGTCATCTGCGCAGTATTTTGCATCCCTCTTTTAAGCCTTATGTGGCTGATATCAAAAACAGGGTTGTTTTTATTGATACTAAAAAAACAGTAGTCAAGCTTAAAGAGGCTTTAGATTTTCTCAAAAAACACAAGAAAGAAAAAGTTTTATGGGTGGGAAGCAAGGTTACAGCCAAAGAGTTTATTAAAGAGATTGGCAAAGGTTTGGGCCACCCCTATGTGGCTGAAAAGTGGTTAGGAGGAATGCTTACTAACTTTGAGACTTTGAAAAAGAATTTACAGCGTCTTGAGGAGTTAAAAAATAAGGAAGAAGGCCAAAAGTTTAAGGCGATGACAAAAAAAGAGCGTCAGTTGCTTCAGCAAAAAAGAGAGCGAATGGAGAGAGTTTTATCCGGATTGGTTAACTTAAAAGAAATGCCTGAGATAATAGTAGTGGTGGATCCTGCGCACGAAGAGATCGCTGTTAAGGAGGCGCGCAAAAAGGGTCTTAAGGTGGTAGCTATCTGTGATGTAAGTGCTAATCTCGACCAAGTTGATTTTCCTATACCCCTAAATGATGAATCACGTTCAGCGCTTAGGATAGTGCTGGAAAGTTTAGGGCGTTGTTTTGACCCCAATTTTTCTTTAAAGACAGAAACTAAAAAATAAGATGAACATCAAAGATTTAGTTCGTCTTCGGCGTGAAACCCAAGCTCCTCTTTCTGAATGCAAAGAGGCGTTGGAGGAAAGTGAGGGAGACTTATCTAAAGCCAAAAAAATACTTAAAAAGAAAGGTCTTTTAGCAGCCGATAAACGCAAAGATAGGGCAGCAAAGGAGGGAATTATTGGAGCTTATGTCCATTCCAACAAAAAAATTGGTGTTTTGGTTGAATTAGCCTGCGAAACTGATTTTGTTGCTCGCAACAAAGATTTTCAAGATTTTGCCCATAAATTGGCGATGCAGATTGCCTCTATGGATCCTAAAGATATTAAGGAATTATTGAGCCAAGATTGGATTTTTGAATCAGGATCATCTGTGGAGAACATGCTCAAGGAGCTTATTCATAAGACAGGTGAGAATATCCAGATTAAGAATTTTGTTCGTCTTCAGATAGGGTCAAATTAGTGCTATAATTAAAAAAATAAAAAAGTTATGGATTTTGTACAGGTAGAAGTTAGTGCTTTGCGTAAAAAAATGGAAGAGGTCTTAGAAAATTTTAAAGAGGAGATAAAAGGTTTTCGTTTAGGCAAGGCTTCTGCTGCTTTAGTGGAGAATCTTAAGATCCCTTATTATGGCCAAGAAATTCCTCTTAATTCTTTAGCTAATGTTTCGGTGATTGATGTTTTGAACCTATCGGTTGAGCCTTATGATCCCGGCACCAAAGCTGATATTATCCAAGGTTTTAAAAAAGTAGATTTAGGAGCCAATATTATTGAGGAGGGGGATCGTATTCGTCTTTCATTTCCTCCTATTTCAGAGGAGAGAAAAAAGGAGTTGATTAAGCTTTTGGGACAGAAGAAAGAGGAGGCAAAAGTGGTTTTACGCCGTTTGCGGGAAGGAGTTTGGGAGGAGATTCAAAATAAGGTCAAAGATAAAGAGCTTCCTGAAGATGATAAATTTCGGGCTGAAAAGGAGCTTAATGATTTGATCAGTGAGTTTAACCAGCAGTTAGAGGAGTTAGCAGAGGGCAAGGAGAAAGAAATAAATGAGTAGATGGCGATTTTAGTTTTTATTGCTCTTTTAGCGGTTTTAATTTTAGTGCATGAGTTAGGGCATTTTTTAATGGCTAAAAAAGAGGGGGTTAAGGTTGAGGAGTTTGCTTTTGGTTTTCCTCCTCGGCTTTGGTCTAAAAAAATAAAAGGAACGGTTTACTCTTTGAATTTAATTCCTCTTGGTGGTTATGTTCGTCTTTATGGTGAAGATGAGCCTCGGGGAAAAGGAAGTTTTGTTTCAAAGTCTGTTTGGAGTCGTTTCAAAATTATCTCTGCCGGAGTGATAATGAATCTGCTTTTAGGTTATTTGTTTTTGCTCATTTATCTTGGTTTAGGTAATGGTCCTTTAGCTAGCAACCCTTCTGATTACTCTTCTTGGGTTAATAGTTACCGTATTTACCCAATTATTCTGCAAATTGATTCTGATAGTGCGGCAGAAAAAATGGGACTTAAGGTAGGGGATATCATTTTACAGGTTAATGGTAGAGAGTTTGAAAGAGCAGAGTCTTTTTCTCGTTTTACTGCCCAAAATCCGAATCAAGAGATCGAGATGAGTGTTCAGCGTGACAGAGAGATCCTTACTTTAAAAGGCAAAATTGATTCAAATGAGTCAAGAGGGGAGATAGGGGTGACGGTAGCTGATTATTTTGACAAAGTAAGGTTTAAATGGTGGGCAGTGCCTTTAATGGCGGGAATAGATCTTTTTAATTTGATAGTTACAATTTTTTACTTTTTTGGGAATCTTGTGCTTTCTCTTTTTGGTCGAGCTCAACCAATTGGCACTGTGGTAGGGCCGGTTGGTATTTATATCTTAACTAAAAAAGCGGTTGAGTTGGGTTTTAGCTATGTTTTGCGTTTAGCTACTTTTTTGACAGTAAATTTGGCTTTAGTAAACTTTCTTCCTTTGCCAGCGCTTGATGGAGGCAGGGCTATACTTTTAGGTTTGGAAAAAATCAAAGGCAAAAGATTAAAACCAGAAGTAGAGAGTTGGGTGCATTTAGTTGGTTTTATTGTTATCTTGGTTTTAATGGTTGCTTTAACTATCAGGGATATCGTAAAATTATTTTAATTTATGTTGGCTTCAAAAATCATTAAAACTTCAAAAACATCGCCCAAGGCTTCTACTGTTCACGAAACTTTGTTGCTCCAAGGGGGATTTGTACAAAAATTAGGAGCAGGGATTTACCAGTTTTTGCCTTTGGGTTTTTTAGTATATAAGAAAATTTATCGCATTATTGAAGAGGAGTTAAGTAAAATAGGTTTTTTGCCGTTTTTGGCTCCCATGGTGCAACCTTCCTCTATATGGAAAAAGAGTGGACGCTGGGAAGATTTTGGGGCAGAGCTTTTACGTTTTAAGAATCGTTCTCAGGAAGAGTTTGTTTTGGCTCCTACTCACGAAGAAAACGTTAGCTTAGTTGCCAGGCAGCTGATCAAATCTTTTAGAGATCTGCCTTTAGCGCTTAATCAAATCCAGCCCAAATTTAGAGATGAACCTCGAGCAAGAGGCGGCTTGATTCGGCTGCGTGAGTTCACAATGCAAGACGGTTATAGTTTTCACCGAGATAAAAAAGACTTGGATACTTTTTATGAAGAAGTGAAAAAAGCTTATTTAAGGATTTTTGAGCGTGTAGGTTTAAAAGTAAGAGTTGTCTCTTCAGCTAGTGGAGCTATGGGCGGCACTAAAGCAGAAGAGTTTATTGTTGAGAGTGAAGTGGGAGAGGACAGGATTGCTGTTTGTAAAAAATGTAAATACGCAGCTAATTTAGAAGTAGCTCGTTTTAAAGACAGGCTAATAAAAGAAAAACCCAAAAAATTAAAGAGAGTTTCTACCCCCAAAGCTTCTACTATCGAAGAGTTGAGCGGGTTTTTAAAGGTAGATCCTCATCGTTTGGCAAAAATTGTCTTTTTTAAAAACGAAAGAGGCGATTTGATTGTCGCCTGCGTTTTGGGTGATAGAGAGATTAATGAGAGAAAATTAGGTTTGGTTACTGACTCTGAATCGCTTCTTTCTGCGGATGAAAATAAAATCAGAGAATTTGGTTATGAGCCTGGTTTTGCTTCTCCTATACCTCATACAAAAGCAGTAATAGTGATAGATACAGAAGTTTGGAAGAGCAATAATTTGGTTACCGGAGATAATGAAAGGGATTTCCATTTACTAAATTTTAATCCTGCACGGGATATAAAACACAAAAAAGTAAAAATAGCTGATATTGCTGAGGTTAAGGAAGGTGATAGATGTCAATGTGGCGGTTCTTTGAAAGTTAAGCGTGGTATTGAGGTAGGCAACATTTTTCAGTTAGGGGATAAGTATTGTCGTTCTTTTATGGTTCAGTTTACAGATGAAAAAGGAAAACAGCACTTTCCTTTAGAAGGCTGTTATGGGATTGGGTTGGAACGTTTAATGGCTACTATTGTAGAAAAGTATCACGATAAGCAGGGGATTATTTGGCCAAAAGAGACGGCTCCCTTTGATATTTATTTAATTTATTTGGGAGGAGACAAGGAGAAAAAAACAGCAAAAGTGATTTATAGTGAACTTTCTTCTTTGGGTAAAGATGTTCTTTTAGACGATCGTGAAAATTCACCGGGAGAAAAATTTGCGGACGCAGATTTAATAGGTATTCCCTATAGAGTTATTATTAGTTCTAAAACTTTATCTCAGGGTAAAGTGGAAGTAAAAGAAAGGTCAGCCACAAAAAAAGAGTTAGTTGATTTAAAGACTCTAAAAGATTATTTTCAAGATAAATGATTCTGACCTCAAAATTAGCGGCAAGAATAGGTGAGATTAGTGAAAAACCCGGGGTTTATGTTTTTTATAATCAGCAAAAACAACCCCTTTATATTGGCAAAGCTAAAAATTTGCGTCGGCGTATAGCCCACTACTTAAAAGCTGGGGGAAAAGCTAATCAGATTTTAAAGAGTTCTCATTTTTTAAAAATTAACCCTACTGATTCGGAAATAGAAGCTCTTCTTTTGGAGGCCGACCTAATAAAAGTCTTTCAACCAAAATTTAATGTTCGCCAAAAAGACGATCGCAGTTTTTTGTACTTAGTAATCCGTTATGATGATTTTCCTTATCTTGAGGTAGTTAGAGAAAAAAACCTAAACTTAAAAAATAAGGATAAGGTTTTTGGTCCTTTTGTTGATAGCGTTTCTCTTAAAGAAGCTCTTAAGGCTTTACGCCAGATTTTTCCTTTTCGGGATTGTAAACCTTCTCAGTTTCTAAAGGCTCGAAAAAACAAGCACCCCTGTCTTTATTACCATTTAGATAAGTGTTTGGCGCCCTGTTTAGGCAAAGTAAGCAAAAGGCGCTATCAGAATATGATTCAGGAGTTGATATCTTTTTTAAAAATTAAAAAAGATCTATTAGTAAAAAAATGGCAGAGAGAAATGAAAGGAGCAGCTTTAAGGCAGCAGTTTGAGAAAGCCAAAATTTTAAGAGATAGATTAAGGGCTTTGGAAAGATTGTCAAGGCTGAAGTTTATTGCTGAAGATTTGCCAGAAAGAAAAAAGAGTTTTAGGATAGAGGCTTTTGATATTGCTCAGATTTTTGGTGAATCTAAAGTGGGGGGAGAGGTGGTGTATAAAGGCAGTTTAGATAAAGAAAATATTTTAAAGGGGCAATTTTTAAAATCTGAGTTCCGCCGTTTTAAACTTTCGCAAAAAAAAGATGATTTGAACCTTCTTGGAGAGATGCTCAGACGTCGTTTTAAACATCAAGAATGGGAGTTCCCTGATTTGGTTTTGGTAGATGGAGGTGAGAATCATCTTCGTCTCGCCAGGAGAATTTTAAGGGAGTTTGACCTAAATATTCCTGTTGTTGCTTTAACAAAAGACAGACGCCATAAGGTAAAAAGGCCTGTTTTACCTTTTGATAGATTTAAGTGGCCTTATTTGGCTGACTTTGTGCGCAAAAACTGGTTTGTTTTAATAGAGATTGATGATAAGGCTCATCGTTTCAGCCAAAGTTATTTTCACCTGCTTCGCTCACAAAAGATAAAAAAGAAAAGAGGAAAATAGAATTTTTTATACTTTTTATTGGGTTTAAGATATAATTTTGTTGATGAGGTGGGGTGATTTTTGGCAAAGTTGGTTTAAATGGTTGGCTTACTCTCCGGAGGAGATGTTGTATCACGCTCCCAAAATAACGCTTATCGGAGGAGGCAGTGGTCTAGCCAGACTTTTACAAGGCTTGAAGCAGTACACCTATAACCTTTCGGCGATTGTAACTGTTTTTGATTCTGGTGGGCATACAGGTAAATTGCGTAAAGATCTTAAGGTGCCTGCTGTTGGGGATTTGCGTAATTGCTTAGTAGCTCTTTCTGAAGAAGAAGATTTGATGCGGGAGTTTTTTGATTTTCGTTTCCAAAGGGGCAGGTATCTCAATGGGTATTCATTTGGCAATCTTTTTTTAGCAATGCTTTTGGAGATGGCTCGGGATTTAGATCAGGCTACTCAAATTGCTTCAGCTCTTTTAAAAGTAAAAGGCAAAGTAATACCTTCTTCCTTAGGTAATGCTCATCTTTGGGCAGAGTTAAAGAATGGAGAAAAAGTAAAAGGAGAAGCAGAGATTCCTAAGGCAGTAGTAAGGTTTAAAAGCCCAATTAAAAAAATTTGGCTTGAGCCTCCGCAAAAAATAAATCCCAAAGCTGTCAGAGCAATTAAAGAGAGTGATTTAATAGTTATTGGTCCCGGAAGTTTGTTTACCAGTATTTTGCCTAATTTTTTGGTTGCTGGCCTAAAAGAAGCGTTCAATAAAGCTAAGGTAAAGAAAATTTATGTGGTTAATGTCTCTCAAGAGCGCGGAGAAACAATGGGTTTTTCTGTGGAGGACCATTTGGATTGGCTTTTGGAGATGGGGATAGAGATTGATTTGGCTTTAGTTAATTCCCGAATTTTAAAAAAGGATGAAGATATTGTTCGTTTGGGCGGAGTGCGGAATATTTCGACTACAAAGAAAAAATATAAAAACATAGATATCTGTCGTGCTGATTTAATAGATCTTCAAAATCCTCTTTATCATCAGCCAAAGAAATTAGCGCGAAAAATTATAGAGTTGATCCAATAATCTTTAGTTGTTTTTATTGACTAGGGTGTTAAAATAAGATTGTATGCGGCCCATTATTGCAGCAAACTGGAAAATGAATCCCCGTTCTTTGCGTGAAGCAAAAAAAATCCTCAAGCAAATTAGAGACCTTTTAGTACCGATTGTAGGATTTGAAGCTTATGTGGCCCCTCCTTTTCCCTTTGTTAAGTCTCTTTACCCTTTAGTTCGGCTTACTTCCATAAAGCTTGGAGCTCAAAATATTCATTTTGAAAATGAAGGTGCTTTTACTGGAGAAGTCTCTTTGCCAATGATTGAAGAGTGGGTTGATTTTGTTATTATTGGTCATTCTGAGCGAAGAGCAATGGGGGAAACTAATAAAATAGTTAATCGTAAATTGCACCGAGTTTTAGATGCAGGGTTAAGGGCTATTCTTTGTATAGGAGAGTCAAAAGAAGATTATCTTAAGAAAGATAGCGAAAAGATTATTGAGCAACTAAGATCAGGACTTGAAGGGGTAAACTTAAAAAAAGTTTCCGAAGATTTAATTATTGCTTATGAGCCAGTGTGGGCTATTGGCACAGGCATTCCGGCTGATGCCTCTTATGTGGAAAAGAATGTGTTTTTAATCAGGCAGTTTATTTCTAGTCTTTATACGCGGGAAACCGGAGCTAAAGTCCCGGTTCTTTATGGAGGAAGTGTCAAAGCTCAAAATGTCAAAGATTTTATCAGTCGCCAAGGGATTAATGGTTTTTTGGTAGGTGGAGCCAGCTTGGATCCAGGAGAGTTTTCAGCGATCTGTCAACAGGCTAAAGAGCTTTATAAAACTAAAAATAAATGAGGAGGCTTTATGAAGTTTGCTATTAATGGTTTTGGGCGGATTGGCCGCACTTTTTTCCGCTCAGCTTATAAATTAGGTTTATTACCTGCAGCCATTAATGATTTAGGTCAGATAGACAGTTTGGCTTATCTTTTGAAATATGATTCCACTTATGGGAAATTTGAAGGCAAGATAAAAGTAGAAGGAGATAGCTTAGTAGTGGATGGCAAGAAAATAAAAATTTTATCTGAAAAAGATCCTTCCCGCTTGCCTTGGAAGAATTTGGGGGTTGATTTGGTAATTGAATCTACAGGTGTATTTAGAGAATACGCTCAAGCTTACCAGCATATTCAGGCTGGAGCTAAACAAGTGGTTATTTCTGCTCCTTTTAAAGGCGACAAACCAATGAAAACGATTATTTTTGGTATAAATCACTTAGATCTTTTTTCAGAGGATAAAGTATTTTCAATGGCTTCCTGCACTACTAACTGTTTAGTGCCAGTAGCTAAAATTCTGGATGATGAGTTGGGACTTGAGAAAGCTACCCTAAACACGATCCATTCTTTTACTATGGATCAAAAGCTTCAAGATGCGCCTCATAAAGATTTTCGTCGCGGCCGCAGCGCACTTCAATCAATCGTTCCTACTACTACTGGAGCTACTGAGGCTACAGCCAAAGTTCTTCCTAGCTTAGAAGGGAAGATGAATGGTTATGCTTTTCGAGTGCCCACGCCAACAGTTTCTATTATTGATTTTGTTGCTCTGGTGAAAAAAGAAACATCGGAAAAAGAGTTGCGCAAGCTTTTTAAGAAATATGTTCAAGAAGATAGCTTTTTGGGGGCTTTGAAAGTGGTAGAAGAGCCTGTAGTGTCAGTTGATTTTCGTGGCGATGAGGCTGCTTCGATTGTTGATTTGGAATTGATTCAAGTGATTGAAGGCAATCTTGTTCGCGTTGTTGCTTATTATGATAATGAAATGGGTTATGCCGCTCGTTTAGCTAAATTAGTGCAGTATATAGGTGATAAAATTCTTTAAAAGTGTTTTACACATTCCAATGTTCTCAAGAACATTGGAATATAAAAACTGGGTGTTAATATGAAATCATTAGGCAAACTTGAACCTGATAATAAAAAGGTTTTAGTCCGTTTAGATTTCGATGTGCCAATAGAAAAAGGAAAAATTATAGACACTTTTCGTCTAGATGCTTCGTTGCCTACTCTCAAATATCTTCAGCCCGCAGAAAAAATTTTTTTGGTTGGTCATTCGGGCAGACCAGAGGGGAAGGTTACAGAAGATTTATCTTTAAGACCTCAGGCAGATTATTTAGCTCAAAAATTAGGTTTATCTCTTAGAGAAGCTGCTTCCCCCTTTTTTTACCGACGATATCTTTTGGGGGACAAAATTGAGATTTTAGAGAATCTACGTTTTTTTATTGGCGAGGAGCATAATGAAAAAAAGTTTGCTCAGAAATATGCTGGCTTGGCTGATGTTTTTGTTTTTGAAGCCTTTGCTGTTTCCCATAGAAAGCATGCTTCAGTTTATTGGTTGCCAAAGATTTTACCTTCATATTTAGGTTTTCGGGCAGAAAAGGAAATAGAGATACTTTCACGTTTGAAGAGGGAATCTTCACAAACTTTGGCTGTTATTGGCGGCGGGAAGGCTAAGGATAAGGCAGATTTGGTTCATAAGTTTGCGGCCCAAAACATTCTTTTAGGAGGCAAAACCGCTAATGAACTTTACCTAAATAAGGAAAGTTTACCTAAAAATGTGGTTTTACCAATTGATGGCGTATTGCCTTCCGGGAAAGTTAAGGATTACGTTGATATGTCTAAAAAAGAAGTTCTTTCTGTTCGTGATCTAGGACCCAAAACAATTAAACTTTTTAGTGAGTTTTTGGACAAAAAAGGGAAAAACATTATTTTTGCTGGACCAGTAGGACAATTTGAAAAAAAGAGCTTTTCTTTAGGAACTAAAATTCTGTATCAAAGGGCTTTAGGCACAAAAAAATTTACTTTTCTTTTAGGTGGTGATTCTTCTTATGCGGCTTTAAAATTTTGTCTGAGAGAAAAATTTTCCTATGTTTCTGTAGGTGGTGGCGCTTCTCTTTCTTTTCTAAGCCGAAAATCTTTAGAATTTGGTGATGTTTTAACTTGATTTGATAAACAGGTCAACTTGGAGAGAGGGCTTAAAAATGCTACACTAAGATAGATGTATATAACTAATTCTAAAGATTTAGTTTTAAAGGCTTACAAAACAAAAAAGGCTATAGGAGCTTTTAATGCTCATAATTTAGAGGTGTTTGAGGCTGTAATTTCAGCTGCTAAAAGCAAAAAGGCGCCGGTTATAATCCAGATAACCCCCAAGACAGCTAAACATCTTCCTTTGCGTTATTTCAAAAAGATGGCTGAGGCAGCAGATAAGCTTTATCCAGAAGTGGATTTTGCTCTGCATTTGGATCATGGTGATAGTTTAGAAATAGTGCAGGAAGCGTTGGAGTTAGGTTTTAGTTCAGTTATGTTTGACGGCAGCCGGCTCTCTATGGAAAAAAATATCAAGCTTACCTGCCAAGTAAAAACTATGGCTCAGCGCTTTAGAGTAGCAGTTGAAGCAGAAATAGGAGAGATGCCAAAGACTGGTGATCGTTTCCAAAAAAGTAATCTTTTGGGTTTAGATACAATAGAGAGGTTTATAAAAAAAACAAGAGTAGATTTTTTGGCTTTGCCTTTAGGCACAAAACACGGAATGCCGGCACCGGGAGGGAAAGAGCATATTAATATTAATTATTTAAAAAAGATTTCAAAAAGCATAAAAGTTCCCTTGGTTCTTCATGGTGCTTCTGGGGTAGGCAAGCAGGAATTAAGACAGGCAAGAAGATATGGGGTGGCTAAGGTTAATTTTGATACTGCTTTGCGTAAGATTTTTACCTACGCTTTAGGCAAGTTTTTAAAAGCTAAACCCCAAGAAGATGATTTAAGGGTCTATTTAGAAGAGGCGCGGCTTGCTACTGAAAAAATAGTTAAAGATAAAATTGAAGCCTTGTATTTTTAACTTAAATAATGGAGAAAATTTTTGTTTTAGGCAAAGCTTTGTGGGATGTAATTTTGGAAACCGAAGTAGAGCTCAAGGAGAATTTTTTTTGTTTTCCTTTTAAAGAAAAAACCTTAGCTAAGAGTCTTGTTCAAGAGCCGGGAGGAGGAGCATTAAATACCAGTTTAGCTTTTAAAAAATTAGGTTTTGAACCAATACCTCTTGCTGTTGTTGGCAAGGATTTTTTGGGAGAGGAAATCAGGGAAAGATTAAAAGAAGAGGGAATAACAACTAAATTTATAGGTTCTACCCATAAACATACTGGCACTTCAGTAATTGTCTTGGGCAAAAAAGGTTTGCATACCGCCCTGATTTATCCCGGAGCCAATAAAGAGTTAGAAGCTGATGATATTGATACTGCTGTTCTCAAAGAAGCGCGCTGGTGGCTTATTCTTTCTTGGGGAAATGTTAATGAGGAGATAATTAAAGAAATAGTTAATAAAAAAGAAAAATTAGGTAAACATTTGGTTTTCAATCCCGGCAAAATCCAGCTGCAGTATCCCGAGAAACTTAAATCCCTATTGGCTGTTACTGATATTTTGATTGTTAATAAACAAGAGCTTTTTTCTTTAGTAGGCAGGGGAAAATCTTTGTCAGAAACATTGGTTAAAGCTGTAGGGTGGGGACCCAAAATTGTGGTTGCTACCTTAGGTAGACAGGGCTCTATTGTCTATGACGGCGGCTACTTTTATCGTACGCCAGTTTATCCAGCTGCAGTAGTTGATTCTTTAGGTTGTGGTGATGCTTTTACTAGTGCTTTTTTAGCTTGGTTTATTAAAACAGGTAAAATAGAACAAGCTGTTTTGGCTGGTACTATTAATTCTGCTTCAGTGGTTTCTGAAAGAGGAACAGTTGCCGGGCAACTTACAGATAAAGAAATAAGTAAAAAGATTGCGAACGCTGAAATAAAAGTCAAAAAAGAAAAAGTTTCCCAATAAATTTAGCTTGAAGTTTTTTCTTTTGCTGGATGCCTTTCTTTTTCGGCAATTTTTAATTTTCTTTATTTTCCACAGTTTTTTGTTTGCTTTTTCTTTTGTGAATTGTTATGAATAAAAAGAACATTTATGAATTATTATGAAAAAGAAAAGTAGCCGACTTTACAGACGTATCAGTTTTTCTTTAGATAAAGGGATTTTAAAAGAAGTAGAAAATTTTGCCAAAGAAAAAAATTTTTCCTCTTTATCACGGACAGCAGAATACCTTTTTAAAAAAGCTTTGGGTATAGGTCGGATTAAACAGGCCATTATTTTAGCTGGGGGTAAAGGTACAAGACTTAGACCTTTTACTTACGAAGTACCAAAACCTCTTTTGCCTATTAAGGGTAAACCTATTATAGAACATTCTATTTTACTCTTAAGGCGCTATGGGGTGGAAGAAATAATAATTTCAGTAGGTTATTTAGGTGAAAAAATAAAAGCAGTTTTAGGCAATGGGGAAAGATTCGGTCTTGAGTTGAAATATATTGAGGAAAAAAAGCCTCTTAACACTGCTGGGCCTTTGGTTTTAGCTAAAAAATATATTAAAGGTCCTTTTTTTCTTTTTTGGGCTGATATTTTGGCTGATATAGATCTTGAAGATATGGCTCAATTTCACCGTCAAATGAAATCAGTAGCCACAATGGCTCTGGCCACAGTAGAAAATGTAAAAGATTTGGGTGTAGTGGAGCTTGAAGGAGGTTGGGTTAGAAGATTTTTGGAAAAACCTAAAAAAGGGGAGAGCTCATCTAGACTAATTAATGCTGGTGTGGCTTTGTTTGAGGCGCAGATTTTTAACTATCTTCCCAAAAAGCCGAAGCCAATTTCCATTGAAAAAGAGGTTTATCCGCGTTTAGTTAAAGCAAAGAAATTAGCTGGTTATCCTTTTCCTGGTGCTTGGTTTGATACAGGAACGGTTGAGCGTTATGAAGAGGCAGTAAAAAAATGGGATATTAAGATTTAGTAAAATAGTTTGGAAAATAAAACAGAAGGAGTTGGTCTCTGGACAGCCAGATCTAATCCTCAAAAACCAGAAAGGGAGAAGCATATTAATTTTTTCCCTAAAGCTAAGGCTCTCCAGCGTCGCCTTCTGCTGGTCCAAACCCCCAAGCAAGATAATTTCCGTAGCTCTTCTGAAATTCAACACCAAAGTCGTGATGACATTTCTCTCCTTAAGGATATGGTTCAGCATGCTCTTAGGGCTTATAGGGCTGTTGAGGAGATGGATTATACTGCTTTGGGAAAGGCAGTAGGAGAGACGTGGGAAGCTATTAAAAACTTTACTAATGGGGGGCAACAACTCCTCAAATAGATAGCTTAATTGAGACTACAAAAAAAGCTTGTGGTGCCAAGGCTTGTGGTGCTGGAGGCGAGGGTGCTGTTGTAGTAGTTGTATTCGCTAATCCTGCCTCAAAAGAAGAGGCAGAGAAATCTATCCAGAACCCCTACCAAGTTCTGCCTTTTGAACTTGATTTTAGGGGGCTTATGATAAAAAACTCCCATTAATAGATTAGAGGCAAGCTTAATAGCTTGCCTCTTTTTGTTTGCTGTGTTAAGCTCAGGGCTATGTCTTTAATCAAAATTGAAGTCAACAAAAAAGATTTACCTGCTTCTACTGTTCAGCTGGAAATCAAAGTTCCTTTTGATGAGTGGCGGAGATTTGAATTAAGGATTACTTCGCGTTTGGCGCAGGGTTTAAAAATCCCCGGTTTCAGGCCCGGTAAAGCGCCGTTGAATTTAGTCAAAAACCAGTTGGAAGAAGAGAAAATCGCCCAGGAAGTTTTAGAGGAGATTTTACCTTTGAGCTATGCTGAAGCAGTAAAAAAGACAAAAATAAGACCTGTTGGCCCGCCTAAAATAAAAATTACTCAATTTGAGAAGGGCAAAGATTTTATTTACACTGCTGAGTGTGCTCTTTGGCCAAAGTTTAATTTGCCTGATTACCGAAAAATTAAAGTTAAAAAACCCAAAGTAGAGGTTGAAGATAAAGAGGTTGAGAGAGAGATCAAACTTTTGCGCAAGAGATTGGCTTCTGTTCGTCCGAAAAAAGGCGTTATTAAAAAAGGAGATAGAGTTTTAGTGGATTATCAGGGATCAATAAAAGGGAAAAGTCTCCCTGAACTTAACAAAAAAGATGTGTGGTTAATTGTGGGAGAAACAGTTATTTTGCCGGGTTTTGGGGAAAAGATAGTTGGCAAAAAGAAGGGAGAGACAGTCAAATTTACTCTTAATTTGCCTAAGGATTTTGTCCAAAAAGGTTTAGCTGGTCAAAAGATAACTTTTAATGTTTTAATTAAAAAAGTTGAAAAAATAGTTTTACCTTCAAGCCAAGAATTAGTAAAAAAATTAGGTCACAAAGATGAGAAAGAGATGAAGCAGAAAATAAAAGGGTTTATAAAACAACAAAAGGAAAGTGAAGCAGAGAAAAAATGGGAAGCAGAAATTGTTTCTGAAATTGTAAAGAAAACAAAAATTCAACTTTCTCCTTATTTGGTTGATCAGGAAAGAGATCGTTTGCTACAACAACTATCTCAGGATTTAGCTTTACAGGGTGCTACTTTAGATCGTTTTTTAGAAAGCGGCAAAATCTCTAAAGATGATTTGGCTGATCAATTGAAAAAGCAAGCAGAGAATAACTTAAAATCTTCTTTTGTTTTGCATGCTATTGCTGACAAAGAAAAGATAAGGATTGAAGATAAGGAGGTTGATGAGTCCTTAGAGCAAGAGAGAACTCGTTTGCGTTTACAAGGTTATCCTGAAAGTGAGACTGAAAGTCAGCTTAAAAATCCCGAAATAAAGGCTCAAGTAAAAACCCAGCTAAAATTAGCCAAAACTCTTAATTTTTTGAAATCTCTTCACAAAAAGGGCTAAATGTGCTACATTGTCAGAGGTTAATAATTGTGTCTTATGAAGAAAAGGGTTAAGACTAAACTCCAAGGCGTAGTTCCTATGGTGGTAGAAAAAGGGCCTTTTGGCGAAAGGGCTTATGATATATTCAGCCGCTTGCTTAAGGAACGAATAGTTTTTATTGGTGGTCCTATTAATGATGAAGTGGCTAATCTTGTTATTGCCCAGCTTTTATTTTTAGAAGCTGAAGATGAGTCCAAAGATATCTATCTATATATAAATAGCCCCGGAGGGGAGGTAAATGCCGGTTTAGCTATTTATGATACTATGCAGTATATTAAGCCAGATGTGGCTACTGTGTGTGTAGGTATAGCGGCTTCAATGGGAGCATTTTTACTTGCTGGAGGAGCTAAAGGAAAGCGTTATATCTTGCCTAATGCCCGCGTAATGCTTCATCAAGTGGCTGGTGGGACCGAAGGTCAAGCTACTGATATTAAAATACGCGCTCAAGAAATTTTAAGATTAAAACGCTTGATTAACAAAATTCTGGCTGAAAGAACAGGGAAAACTTTAGAAAAAATAGAGAAAGACACAGACAGGGACTTTTTTATGGGAGCTAAGGAAGCAAAGCAGTATGGAGTGGTGGACGAGATTCTTTTTCCTTCTGGTAAAAATAAAAAGGAGGCTTAATTGCCCCCTTTATTGTCCTTAGATACAATTCTTAAAATAAAACATTCTCTTCTCTCTACACTAAAGAAAGTTTTTTCTTTTAGTTTTTGGCTTAATGCTATAAGACTCTTTTTTATTTCTTTTAGGCGTGAAGGCAAATATATTATTGTTTTCAAAAGGAAGTTTGATGTCTCCTCTTTTATTCCTTATACTCCTGTAGTTTCTATAGTAGGGTTTGTAGTAATTGGCTATCTTATAAGTGGAGGATCATTAAGTTTAGCGACCACTGATTTTGTAGTTTGGGATGAAGCAGTAGTGGCGTCAGCTATTGAGGGCATAGATCCTTATACTCCTTTAGTTGAAGAAAAAAAGACTGTGTTTTTAGCTACTTTAAAAAAAGAGGTAGAGAAACCTCAGTTGGCTCTTACTGAAGGAGGAATCTATATTGGTCCTCAAACAACCTCTATTAAAGTAGAAACGCCTGCTGAGAAGGAAGAAAGAAAAGAGGTAATTGAGTATAGGGTTCAGTCAGGAGATACTCTTTCTGCAATAGCCCAGAAGTTCGGTTTAAAAATTGACACGCTTAAATGGGCTAATAATATTTCTAATGTTGATCAGATTAAGCCAGGGCAAGTTTTAAAGATTCCACCTACAGATGGAGTACTTTACACAGTTAGGCGGGGGGATACTTTATTGGCAATTGTGCAAAAGTATAAAGGGGATTTACAAAAGACTCTTGCTGTAAATGGACTTGAAGATGCTTCCAAGATTTATGAAGGGCAGAAAATTTTAATTGCTGGTGGTAAAA
Source organism: bacterium (assembly GCA_021157605.1). Taxonomy (NCBI): domain Bacteria; species bacterium. Next base: position 31,396 of record JAGGWG010000010.1, read on the forward strand.
TCACTGTTAGCCGCTCTTATACTGCTTCTAACTCACGTTCCACTACATCTACATCAAGAAGTTCTAACACTACTGCGAGGTATGTGCCCAGAGGGAGCTACCCCAATCGTTTTCCTTATGGTTGGTGCACTTGGTATGTTGCCAGCCGCCGTTATATACCTTGGAGCGGGCATGCACGAACTTGGTATTGGCAAGCAAAATCATATGGTTATGCTGTTGGTTCGACCCCGCGGCCGGGAGCAATTGTGGTGATGCGAGAAAGTTGGTGGGGGCATGTGGCTATTGTGGAAGCAGTCTATGGTTCAAGTTTCTTGATCTCAGAAATGAACGGAGTTGCTGGGTGGGGTAGGGTAGGTCGTAGGGTTATTCCTAATAATTATTCGGCAATTATAGGTTTTATTTATTAATTTTTAAAAATGAAGTTTTGGGATGAAGTGGTTGTTAAGGTTGTGGCTGGTAAAGGAGGGGATGGTTTAGTAAGTTTTTTTCGCGAACGCATAAATGCCAGAGGAGGTCCAGATGGTGGTGATGGAGGAGATGGAGGAGATGTTGTTATTTTTTCTGATCCTAGCTTAAGCGATCTTTCTTATTTTTCTCACCAAAGATTTTTACGGGCGCAGAATGGTAAAAATGGAGGTAAAAACAGGCGGCAAGGCAAAAGGGGAGCGGATTTAAGAGTTGGTGTTCCTGTGGGAACTGTGGTTTATGAATGGAATGAGAAATTTGCTTGGCAAAGGGTTTTTGATTTTAATAAACCCAATTTGGAGTTTAGGGTAGCTAAAGGAGGAAAAGGAGGGTGGGGCAATGCTCATTTTGTTAGCGCTGTGCGTCGTTCTCCACGAGTAGCTTTGCCAGGAGAAAAGGGGGAGAGAAAAAAGATAAAACTTGTTCTCAAACTTATTGCTGAGGTCGGCTTGATTGGTTTGCCTAACGCCGGTAAATCTACTCTTTTGAGTGTTCTTTCTTCAGCCCGTCCCAAGATTGCTGCCTATCCTTTTACTACCCTGATTCCTCATTTGGGTGTTTTAAAATGTCCTACTGGCAAGGTAGTTATTGCTGATATCCCGGGGCTAATTCAAGGTGCTCATAAAGGTAGAGGTTTGGGGGATAGGTTTTTGAAGCATATTGAAAGGACAAAAATTTTAGTTTGGCTTATTGATTCTAGTAGCAGTTCTCCAGTAGAGGATTATCGGATTTTAAAAAAAGAGCTTTCTTCTTATAAACCGGGTCTTTTAGGAAAACAAAAGATTTTGGTGTTAACGAAAATTGATATTGCTTCTGATTGGCGGGAAAAAATGAAGGTTTTGCAGAGGGAGGTAAAAGATTTAATTATCCCTATTTCTGCAGCTACTCATCAGGGTTTAAAAAAGTTAATTTTAGCTATTTGTCAGGAAACAAAAAAGCCATAATTTTATTTTATTCTTGACAGATTTTGTTTATTGCTTTAACATAAGTGAGGTTGTAATTTTCGTTGTGGATAAATTTTTCCTAGAGAAGTAGTATTAGAAATTTTTTAAAAAATTACCCCGCTCAGGGCGGGAAGTTATTTTTTGTCTCTGCTTTTTTCTAATTAAAATTTAAAGATGCCTAAAAGAAAATTCTTTTTTGAAGCCCCAGCTCATCCTTTAGACAACCTTATCCAAATCCAAATTGATTCTTACCGTCATTTTCTTGAGAAGGGGTTAAGAGAATTGTTTGATGAGGTTTCTCCCATTGAAGACTTTGGAGGCGAGCTATTTTCTTTGCGTTTTGGGGATTATTTTTTTGAAAAACCAAAATCAGATCCTTTGGAATGCAGAGAAAATAATTTGACCTACAAAGCCTCTCTTCGCTGTCGGGTTATTTTGGAAAACAAAAAGACCAAAGAGATAAAAGAGCAGGAAATATATCTTGGCGATTTTCCAATGATGACTGATAGAGGGACTTTTATTATTAATGGTATAGAGAGGGTGATTGTTAATCAGATTCTTCGCTCTTATGGGGTGCTTTTTGTGGCTGATTTATCAGGAGGAGAGAAGTTGTTTGGTGCTAAATTGATTCCTGCTCGGGGAGCTTGGTTGGAGTTTGAGACCTCTCCGCGAGGAGAAATCTATGTCAAAATTGATAGACGCAGACGCATTCCTATTACTGCTTTCTTGCGGTTTTTAGGATACGAGAGTGATGCTGAAATAAAATCTCTTTTTAAGAAAGAATTAAAAGATGCTCCAGTTGACTACATTGAGAATACTTTAAAGAAAGATATTTCCAAAAACTCTGATGATGCTTGTGTCTTTATCTATCGGCAGATGCGTCCTGGTGATTTGACTACAGCTAAAAATGCTCGCAGCTTTTTGGAAGCCACCTTTTTTAATCTACGTCGTTATGATTTTGGTTCAGTTGGTCGTTATAAGATCAACGAGAGGTTGAAACTTGATTTTCCTATTAAGCTTAAATATAGGATTTTGCAAAAAGAAGATGTGGTAGAAACAGTACGAGAAATTATCAGATTAAACTCTGATCTTCACGCTAATCCTGATGATATTGATCATCTTGCCAGCAGAAGAGTACGGAGTGTGGGGGAGTTGGTACAAGACAGAGTTCGGATTGGTCTTCTGAGAATGGAGAGAATTATTAAAGACCGCATGAGTGTGGCTGATCCTTTAGTTGTTACGCCGGCAAGCTTGATCAATGCTCGCCCTATTACGGCTGTTTTGCAAGAGTTTTTTGCCTCTTCTCAGCTTTCTCAGTTTATGAACCAAACCAATCCTTTGGCAGAGTTAGAGCATAAACGTACTGTTGCGGCTACAGGTCCGGGGGGTCTTTCCAGAGAAAGGGCTGGTTTTGAGGTAAGAGATGTTCATGTTTCCCACTATGGTCGTATTTGTCCTGTGGAAACTCCAGAAGGGCCTAATATCGGTTTGGTAACCTATTTAGCTTCTTATGCCCGAATTAATGAGTATGGTTTCTTAGAGACTCCTTACCGAAAAATTAAGCATACAAAAAGAGGTTCTTATATTACCAACGAAATAGAATATCTTTCTGCTTCAGAGGAAGAGAACTATGTGATTGCTCCTGCTGATATACCTTTAAACGAAAAAGGAAGAATTTTAGTTGATCAGGTAATGGCTCGCCATCAGGGTCATCCTGACTTCTTCCCAGTGAAAAAGTTGGATTATATTGATGCCGCTCCCAACCAGATTGTTTCCATTAGCACTTCCCTAATTCCTTTTTTAGAGAATACAGACGCAGCTCGAGCTTTAATGGGTTCAAATATGCAGAGGCAGGCTTTACCTTTAGTCAAGCCTGAAGCGCCTATTGTTGGTACAGGGATAGAAGAAGCAGTAGGTAAGGCTTCAGGTATGGTTATTTTAGCTGAAAAGGCAGGCAAGGTTGTAGAGGTAGATGCAAGAAAGATTGTGGTTGAAAATGCTAAAAAACAGCGGAAGACTTATAAATTATTTAACTTTATTCGTTCCAACCAGTCTACTTCTTTGCACCAGCGGCCAATTGTTAATGAAGGTGATCGGGTAAGAAAAGGTCAAGTTTTGACTGATTGTCTTTCTACGGATAAAGGCGAGATTGCTTTAGGGAAAAATGTTTTAGTCGCTTTTATGAGTTGGCAGGGTCTTAATTATGAGGACGCGATTATTGTTTCTGAACGTTTAGTCTCTGATGATGTTTATAGTTCAATCTATATTGACGAATACGAAACAGAAGTAAGAGAGACCAAGTTGGGTCCAGAGTTGGTAACCCGTGATATTCCCAACGTAAGTGAAGAGGCATTAAGAAATTTAGATGAAAATGGAATTGTCAGGATTGGTGCTGAAGTAAACTCAAGGGATATTTTGGTAGGTAAGATTACTCCTAAAGGTGAAACTGAATTATCAGGTGAAGAGAGGCTTTTGCGTGCTATTTTTGGCGAAGAAGCTAAAGATGTAAAAGATAGCTCTTTGCGTCTTCCCCATGGCGTAAGAGGTAAAGTGATTGGAGTTAAAATTTTCTCCCGCGAAAAAGGAGACGAACTTCCACCCGGTGTTTTAATGAAAATTCATGTGGTAGTGGCTCAGCTGAGAAAGATAACAGAAGGGGATAAATTAGCAGGAAGGTATGGTAATAAGGGGGTGATTGCCAAAATTCTGCCTGTTGAGGATATGCCGGTGCTTGCTGATGGAACTCCTGTAGATGTGATTTTGAATCCTTTGGGAGTTGTCTCCAGAATGAATTTAGGTCAGTTAATGGAAATTCATTTGAGCTGGGCAGCCAAAAAACTGAATAAAATGGTTGCTGCCCCAGTATTTAGAGGTCCTACTTTAGAAATGATTCAGAAGGAGCTTAAAAAAGCTGGTTTGCCTGAGGATGGGAAAGTGCAGCTTATAGACGGGCGTACTGGTGAACCTTTTAAAGAAAGAACAACTGTGGGTTATCTGTATATTATGAAGCTCATTCATATGGTTGAGGACAAGATTCATGCTCGCTCTATTGGTCCTTATTCAATGATTACTCAACAGCCTCTTGGTGGTAAAGCTCAATTCGGAGGTCAGAGATTTGGAGAAATGGAGGTTTGGGCTTTGGAAGCTTATGGGGCCGCTCATACTTTACAGGAAATGCTTACTATTAAATCAGATGACGTGGCTGGTCGTTCAAAAACCTATGAAGCCATTATCAAGGGCGAAAATATTGTAGAGCCAGCTGTTCCTGAGTCTTTTAATGTCTTGGTAAAAGAATTGCAGGGTTTAGGCTTGAAGTTGGATTTTCTTAAAAATAAAGATTTGCCCCAAAAGAAATAATTAAACTAATTTTAAGGTATGGCTAAGGCAACTAAAGGAAAAGCTCAAGGTATAGAGATTCTACCTGAAAGCATTGAGTCTTTTGACTTTCTCCGTTTAGGTATTGCTTCACCGGAGGAAATTCTTAGTTGGTCTAATGGTGAAGTGACAAAGCCGGAAACAATTAATTACCGCACTCAGCGTCCTGAACGCGATGGTTTGTTTTGTGAGAAAATTTTTGGGCCAGTAAAAAACTATGAGTGTAGTTGTGGCAAGTATAAATCCGCTCGTTACAAAGGAATGATTTGTGATCGTTGTGGTGTTGAAGTCACCCACGCTTCAGTTAGACGAAGACGTATGGGACATATTGAATTAGCTGTTCCTTGTGCTCATATATGGTATGTTCATGGAGTTCCTTCCCGTTTGGCTTTAGTCTTGGATATTAGTTCTAATGATCTTGAAAAAGTTATTTATTTTGGTGGTTTTATTATTAAAGAAGTAGATGAAGAACTTAAGAAGAAGACATCGGAACAGCTGAAAAAAGAATATGGGGAGTATCAAAAAGAGATTACCCAAAAAATTAAACAGGCTGATAAGAAAGAGAAAACAAAACTTTTGGAGAAAAAATCTCAGGTTGAAAGAGCTTTTGTCAAAGGTAAAGAAGAGTTGCAGAATTTGCGCGTTAAAAAAGTTATTTCTGAAGACGAATACTATGATTTAATTACTAAGTATGGTCAAATTGTTAAAGTTGGTATTGGTGCTGAAGCCATTGCCGAGCTTTTAGAAGCTATGGATTTGGAAAAGGAAATTAAAGAGATGGAGAAAAAACTTAGCAAATATACTGAGAAGCAAAGGCCTAAAAGAATAGTTTACAGACTCAAGTTGTTCTACCAAATGAAGAAGGCCAATATCAGGCCCGAATGGATGATTATAAAAGTCCTACCTGTTATCCCTCCTGACTTAAGGCCAATGGTCCAGCTTGATGGCGGTCGTTTTGCTGCTTCAGATTTAAATGATCTTTATCGCCGGGTTATTAGCCGAAATAATCGCCTGAAAAGATTAATGCAAGAAGGGGCTCCAGAAGTTATTTTGCGTAATGAAAAAAGAATGCTCCAGGAAGCAGTTGATGCTTTAATTGACAACAGCGCTCGTGGGCAAAAAGCAGCGATGACTACTTCGGGTAGAAGAGCACTTAAGTCTCTTTCAGATATGTTACGCGGCAAGCAAGGGAGATTTCGTCAAAATCTTTTAGGTAAGCGGGTTGATTATTCTGGTCGCAGCGTTATTGTGGTTGGGCCTGAATTAAAGTTTCACCAATGCGGTATTCCTAAACATATGGCATTGGAAATTTTTCGGCCTTTTGTTATTGCCAAACTTTTAGAAAAAGAAACTGCTAACAATATCAAGCATGCTAATCAGTTGGTAGAACAAGAGATACCTGAAGTTTGGGAAGTTTTAGGTGAGATTATCAAAAATTATGTAGTGCTTTTAAACCGAGCGCCTACTCTTCACCGTTTAGGTATTCAAGCATTTGAACCCGTTTTGGTAGAGGGCAAAGCTATCAGGATTCATCCTTTGATTTGTGAGGCTTATAACGCTGATTTTGATGGAGATCAAATGGCTGTATTTTTGCCTCTTAGTAAGAAAGCACAGGAAGAAGCAAAAGCGTTAATGGCTTCTAGTGTTAATTTGCTTAAACCTGCTTCAGGCAGACCAATTGTGACACCCAAGCAGGATATGGTATGGGGTTTGTACTACCTTACTTATTTGGATGACAAGCAAAAAGCCAAAAAATATTTTGGTTCTGAAGAGGAAATTTTAGTTGCTTATTGGACAGGACATTTGGATCTGCAAGAAAAGGTAAAGATAAAAATCAAGGAAGGAGATGTTATTGAAACTTCTTGCGGCAGAGTGATTCTTAATCAAGTTTTACCTCCTAATCTACGTTTCTTTAATGACTTGGTAGACAAAAAAGCAATGTCTCGTTTAATTGCTAAGAGTTTTGAATTTTTGGGTAAAGAAAAAACTGTTGAGTTAATAGACGACTTAAAGACTTTAGGTGTATACTTTGCCACTGTTTTTGGTACTACTATTTCAATGGCGGATATTGTTATTCCCAAGGAGAAAAAGCAGATTTTAGCGAAAGCGGAAAAAGAAGTTAAAAATATACGGAAGCAGTTTGAACAAGGTATGATTACCAATGAGGAACGTCATTTGATGATTGTAGATGTTTGGTCTAAAGCTCGGGGAGAACTGGAGAAAAAGATGCTTACTGCTTACTCTCCTTTGAACCCTGTTTACTCTATGGTTCTTTCTGGAAGTCGGGGTAGTGTAGCTCAGCTTAGCCAGCTCTCTGGTATGAAAGGGTTGGTGGTCAGTCCTTCAGGGAGAATTATTGATCTTCCTGTTAAGGCCAACTATAAAGAAGGGCTTGGTGTGCTTGAATACTTTATTTCTTCTCATGGTGCTAGAAAAGGACGGACCGATACTGCTTTAAGAACTTCAGAAGCAGGTTATCTGACTCGGCGTTTGGTTGATGTTGCCCAAGATATTATTGTAGAAGAGGAAGATTGTGGGACAAAAGAGGGGATTACTTTGCGGCGGGAAGAGGAAGCTGATTTTGTCCTCTCTTTACGTGGTCGCGTAGTTCTTAAAGATGTGAAGAACAAAAAAGGAAAGATATTAATTAAAAAAGGAGAGTTAATTACTCAGGAATTAGCACAAAAAATAGCTGAAGAAGTGGAAGAGGTAGAGGTTCGTTCGCCTTTAACCTGTGCTTCTCCATATGGTATCTGCCAGAAGTGTTATGGTGAGGATTTGGCTCGAGGAGAGATGGCAGAATTAGGAACTGCTGTGGGTATTATGGCAGCTCAGGCAATTGGTGAGCCCGGTACCCAGCTGACTATGAGAACGTTCCATGTTGGTGGCGTAGCCGGAGAAGATATTACTCAAGGTTTGCCCCGGGTGGAACAGCTTTTTGAGGCTCGCACTCCCAAGAATCCCGCTCTTTTGGCTGAGGAAGCGGGTAAAGTAAGAATTATAGAAAAGGAAGACAAGACAGAAATAGTTTTAGAGGCTGCTCGTAAAAAGAAGCGTACTCTGCATTTGCCCAAAAACACTACTCTAAAAGTGAAAGAGGGAGAGTTGGTTAAAGAGAAAGAAGTCTTAACAGAAGGCAAGGTGCGCATAAAAGCGCCTTTTTCTGGTCGTATTGTGAAGATAGATAAAACAAAAATTGTTATTGAGGCTTCAGAGCCGGCTCGTTATGAGTGGGAAGTTTCTCCTTATTTTGAGATTTTGGTTGAGGATGGTGAAGAAGTGGAAAAAGGGCAACAGCTGACTGAGGGTAATGTTGATATTAAGATGCTGGCGCGTCTCAAGGGCGAAAAAGCGGCTCAAAAGCATATTATTAATGAGATTAGTGATGTTTATGCTTCTCAAGGTCAGGATATTCATCCTAAGCATTTTGAGGTAACAGTCAGGCGTATGTTCTCTAAGTGCCAAATTGTCAATCCGGGTGATTCTACTTTTGTGGAGGGGCAAATTGTAGATCGTGCCAAAGTAGATTTTATTAATGGAGAGCTCAAAAAGAAGAAGAAAAAAGAAATTAGAGCCTTGCCTCTCGTGTTAGGTATTACCAGAGTTTCTTTAAGTACTGATAGCTTTTTATCTGCAGCTTCATTTCAGGAAACTAGCGCGGTTCTTAGAGATGCTGCTTTAGTGGGCAAAGTCGACCTCTTGAGAGGAATTAAGGAAAATGTTATCATCGGCAAGCTTATACCTTCAGGTACAGGTTTTAAGCCTCGTCAGTATCTGCAGCCAGCAGGTAGAGGTAAATCTAAGGGGAAAAGCTAAAGTGGTTATTGACTCTGTGGATTAAACTGATAAAATACAGATTATGTCTACATTCGCTCAATTAGTCAAAAAGGGGCGCAAAAAGAAAAAACGACGCCAGAGAACCCCGGCTCTCAAACGGGTTGTTAATGCTTTGCAAAATAAAGCCAAGATGTTGCCTAAGGGAGCGCCTTTAAAGCGGGGGATTTGCGTTAAGGTGACAACAATGACGCCCAAGAAACCAAATTCAGCCTTAAGAAAGATCGCTAGAGTTCGTTTGACTAATGGCATGGAGGTGACTGCCTATATCCCCGGCGAGGGCCATAATTTACAGGAACACTCTATTGTTTTGATTCGCGGGGGAAGAGTAAAAGATTTACCCGGCGTAAGATACCACATAGTTCGTGGCAAATACGACACCACTGGAGTTGAAGGACGACGCCAAAGTCGCAGTTTTTATGGTGCTAAAAAGGAAAAATAATACTTATTTATGCGGGGACGAGCCAAATTCAAAACCCAGACAATTCAGCCTGATCCTAAATATCACTCAGAATTAGTGGCTAAGTTTATTAATTATGTAATGCGCAAAGGCAAGAAAGCTAAAGCCCAGAGTATAGTTTATAGTGCTTTTGACATTATCCAAAAGAAAACAAAGAAGAAGCCGCTAGATGTTTTTGAGCAGGCATTAAAAAATGTAGGCCCTTATTTAGAGGTTAAATCCCGCCGGGTGGGAGGGGCTAATTATCAAGTGCCTATGGAGGTTCCAAAAAAGAGAAGAACTGCCTTAGCGATGCGTTGGATTTTGCAGGTTGTTCGCTCTCGCCAGGGTAAACCAACAAAGCAGAAGTTGGCAGAAGAGCTGATTTTTGCTGCTCAAGGCAAGGGAGAGGCCGTACGCAAGAAAGAGGAGATGCACCGTATGGCAGAGGCAAATAAAGCTTTTGCTCACTACGCTCAACGCTAATACTAATTTGAAACTATGGATAGAGAGTATCCCATTGAGAAAACACGCAACATTGGCATTATTGCTCACATTGATGCCGGTAAAACTACAGTAACCGAGCGGATTTTATATTACACCGGCAAAAAACACAAAATTGGTGAAGTTCATGAAGGTGAAGCAGAAATGGATTGGATGGAGCAGGAAAAAGAAAGGGGGATTACTATCACTGCAGCTGCTACCACTTGCTTTTGGACACCAATAGGAGAAGGTAAAGAGCAGGAGGCGAGAATTAATATTATTGATACTCCTGGCCATATAGATTTTACTGTAGAAGTTCAACGCTCCCTAAGGATTTTAGATGGAGCCGTAGTTGTTTTTGAAGCTGTTTCCGGAGTGCAGGCGCAGTCAGAAACAGTGTGGCGTCAGGCAGATGAATACAAAGTGCCCCGTATTTGTTTTATAAATAAAATGGATCGTGCTGGCGCTGACTTTTATATGTCCTTTAATTCTATTAAGGAGAAGTTAGGGGCTAATGCAGTGGCTTTACAGATTCCTATTGGTCAGGAAGATAAGTTTGAGGGGATTATTGATTTATTAAAGATGAAGGCCTTGACTCACGATGATGAGTTAGGCAAGGAGGTGGTGGAATCAGATATACCTGAGGATTATAAAGAAGAGGCAGAAAAGTGGCGTAAAGATATGGTGGAAAAAATCGCTGAAACTAATGACGAGCTTTTAGAGAAGTATTTAGAGGGAAAAGAGATAAGTTTAAATGAGTTATACAGAGCTATCAGAGAAGCAACAGTTCAAAATAAAATTTACCCTGTACTTTGTGGTTCTGCTCTTAAAAATAAAGGTGTGCAGCCTTTACTTGACGCTGTAGTAAGATATCTGCCTTCACCAGTTGATTTACCCCCTGCCAAAGGCACTAACTATAAAACTAAAGAAGAAGTGGAGTGTCCTCCTAAAGATGATCACGCTTTTGTGGGTTTAGTTTTTAAGGTGGCACACGATCCTTATGTGGGTAAGTTATATTTCTTCCGTGTATATTCCGGGGCCTTGGAAGCTGGTTCTTATGTTTTAAATAATACCACAGGAAGGAAAGAGCGAGTGGGACGGATTGTAAGAATGCACGCTAATCACAGAGAAGAAGTAAAAAAGGTTTTTGCCGGTGATATTGCCGCTATGGTTGGTCTTAAAGATACCAAAACTGGAGATACTCTTTCTGAAGAAAAGTTTCCTGTGCGTTTAGAGACAATTGCTTTTCCTGAGCCGGTTATTTCTGTAGCTATTGAGCCCAAAACTAAAGCGGATCAGGAAAAATTAGGTTTGGCTTTAAAAGAGTTTTTGGATGAAGACCCCACTTTAAAGGTTTCTTATGATGAGGAGACAGGGCAAACTTTGGTTTCTGGAATGGGTGAGCTGCATTTAGAGATTTTGGTTGACAGGATGAAGCGGGAGTTTGGCGTAGAAGCTAATGTTTCCAAGCCCAGAGTTGCCTATAAAGAAACTATCCGTAAGACTACTAAAGCTGAGGGCAAATTTATTCGTCAAACTGGTGGGCGAGGTCAGTACGGCCATGTCTGGTTGCGTCTCGAGCCTTTAGAAAGAGGAGCAGGGTTTAAATTTCTTAATGAAATTAAAGGCGGTATAATCCCAAGCGAATTTATCCCGGCAGTAGAAAAAGGCGTTAAAGAGGCAATGCAAAAAGGAGTTGTTGCTGGCTATCCGGTGGCTGATGTTTCTGTAGCTTTATACGATGGAAGTTTTCATGAAGTTGATTCTTCTGAATTGGCTTTTAAGATTGCTGCCACCAAAGCCTTTCAAGAAGCGGCAAAACAGGCTGATCCTTATTTACTTGAACCAATAATGGATCTTGAGGTAGTGGTACCAGAAGAATATTTAGGTCAGGTTAACGGTGATTTAAACAGCCGGCGGGCTCAAATTGAGAGTATTTCTCCAAGGGGTAATCTTCAGGTTATTAAAAGCAAAGTGCCTTTGGCAGAGATGTTTGGTTATGCTACTACTTTAAGATCTCTTACTTCTGGTCGGGGAGCCTTTGTTATGCAGTTTGATCACTATGCTGAAGTGCCTAAAAGTATTGCTCAGGAGATAATCGAGGGCAAGCGCTGATTATAGTTCTATCTTTTAAGTTTTGGAACAGTTATAATTTGTGCTAAAATAGTTTTGTAATGGCTGTATATTTTTTTGAGGTTGAGCCGTGGGAAGAACGTTATCTAAAAAAAGAGTTTCCTAGAGCAAAATTTTATTCTTCTAAATTGACCTCCCGTAAGTTAAAAGATTGTCAAAACGCAGAGGTTATTTCCACTTTTATTTACTCCAAGGTTAATGCTCAAAAATTAGAAAAGTTGCCAAAATTAAAACTTATTGCTACTCGTTCCACAGGCTTTGACCATATTGATATTGAGGCTTGTCAAAAAAAGGGTGTTAAAGTAAGCAATGTCCCCACTTATGGGGAAAATACAGTGGCTGAACACGCTTTTGCTTTGATTCTGGCTTTGTCCCGCAAAATTGTGCCCTCAGTAGAGAGGGCTAGAATGGGAGATTTTAACCTCTCTGGTCTTAGGGGTTTTGATCTTAAAGATAAAACTATTGGTGTTTTAGGTACAGGTAATATTGGCGCCCATATAGTGCGGATTGCTTATGGGTTTGAAATGAAAATTTTGGCTTATGATCTTCAGCCAAACTCAGAGCTTGTTAAAAAATACGGGGTTTCTTATACATCCTCTTTAAAAGAGCTTTTCCGCCGTTCTGATATTATCACTCTTCATTTGCCTCTTAACAAGCACACCTATCATTTGGTGGATAAAGAGATTTTGGCAGAAACAAAGAAAGGTGCTTACTTAATTAACACTGCACGAGGAGGTTTAATTGATTCAGAAGCTTTGGTTTGGGCTTTGGAGGAGAATATTTTAGCTGGCGCTGGTTTAGATGTTTTAGAAGAAGAGCCTCTTATTAAGGAGGAAAGGGAACTTTTGCACAAAAACTTAGAGCTTTCAGCAATGAGAGATATTTTGGCAGACCAAATTCTTTTACGCCATCCTAAAGTTATTGTTACCCCTCATAATGCTTTTAACAGCAGTGAAGCTTTGGAGAGGATTTTAAAAACCACAATAAAGAATATCCGCGCCTTTTTAAAAGGCAGAGCAATTAATGTGGTCTCTAAATAGAGTTTTTGAGTAGTGAGTTGTTTAATGATTTTTAGTATTAAACTAAGACATAATTTACATATATAAAAAAGCTCCCCAAAGGAGGGGAGTTTAGTTTTTATTGGGACAGTTCCAGATAACGTGCCAGCCAGAGCATAAGTGCGACTATTCCAAATAGCAGAACAGCAGAGAAAAAATTGATTATTTTCTCCTTTTTCATTTCGCAACCTCCTGAAGATCAAGGATCTGTAAGCTACGTAGATATTAAAATATTCAACTGCAAAAAGCAACAAAAATTAGTTAAATATACAAATTACATTTTTTCCTTTTTGCCACTTTTATTCTTTACCATTTTTTACTACTTCTTCTCTAAACCACCACCCTTCTCACTTTATTACCTAAAAATTATATTCCAATGTTCTTAAGAATGTCAGAATAAAAACCACTTTCTTTTTGCTATTTTTATACCTTTCCCCTAACTTTTATCTCTAACCCCAAACTCTTAAATTTGTTAATAATATTTTCATATCCTCGTTCAATGTGCTCAATTCCATAAACCTTTGAAGTCCCTTTGGCAATAGCAGCAGCAATTAAATAAGAAAAACCAGCTCTAATATCTGGAACAACAATAGTGCCGCCTTTAAGCGGGGTTTTGCCAAAAATTATACAGCTATGAAAAAAGTTTTTTTGATAAAAACGGCAAGGGTCAAAATTCAAGCAACGGGTAGAAAGTTTTATATTCGCCCCCATTTTTACTAATTCATTCGTATAACCAAAACGATTTTCAAACACTGTTTCATGGACAACTGACTCGCCTTTAGCTTGAGTCAAAAGAATAACAAAAGGAGCTTGCCAATCGGTCATAAAACCGGGATGAACATTGGTTTCAATACTAATAGCTTTTAGTTTCCGCGGATTAGACCAAAATCTAATTCCATCTTCTTTTACTTCAAATTCCGCGCCCACTAAACGGATTTTATTCAGAAAAGTGAGAAGGTTAAGTTGGGAAGCTCCTTTAATGAAGGCGTCACCCCCTGAAGCAACTACAGCGCAGGCAAAAGAAACAGCTTCAGTTCTATCTAAGATAACTCTGTGCTTAAAACCTTTTAGCTTTTTTACTCCTTTAATAACAAAAGTGCGATCGCTCCTAATTTCTATAATCGTTCCCATTTTTTGAAGTACTAACATTAAATCAATAATTTCAGGTTCAATAGCGGCATTTCTAATTATTGTCCGTCCTTCAGCCAAAGAAGCACACAAAAGTACATTTTCAGTTGCTCCAACACTAGGGAAGGGCAAAAAGATATCAGCACCATGTAGTTTTTTTGCTCGAACAATGTACTTGCTGCCCCTCTTTTTAATATCTGCCCCCATTTTTTTAAGAGCATTAAGATGAAAGTCTATTGGTCTTTTGCCTATTTTGTCTCCTCCTACTACAGGAACGATTGCTTTTCCGTAACGATGCAGCAAAGGACCAAAGAAAAGAATAGGGACACGGTTGCGACCAGTATAAGAAGCAGATATCTCTGGTTTTTTGATTTTTTTGGTAGTAATTTTTAAGACCCCATTTTTAAAAGAGAACTCGCTGCCAACATCATGGCACATTCCCATTGTTAATCTTGTATCCAAGATATCAGGAATATTCTCCAAAACACACTCCTCGTCAGTCAACAAAGAGGCAATAATTTGTTTGGTGGCAGCGTTTTTGGCTCCACTCAGCTCTATTTCACCTTTTAAGGGTCCTTTGGGTTTTATCTCATAGTGCCTGCCTTGAGCCACCTTACTCTTTTCTGTATTCATTAACTAAATTTTATCAGAACAATAATAATTAGCAAATAAATCATCTAAAAAGAAAAGCATACAAATCTTGAATCCTTTTCTCTAAAACTCAGTAAAGCTGAATAAAAACGAATTGTCGGAATTAGACAAAACTTTATTTTTGTGTATTTTAAAGACAGGACCTTGAAAATACTTTAGTAGGAGGCAAAAAGATGAAAATAGCTAAGTATCTTCTGCTGGCCTTGGTGTTTTTCAAAATGTCTGTAGGTTGTTCGTATCTCAAGGAAAAAAAGTTGACAGGAACCTGGGCAAGTACTGCAGGAGGTTGTGGGAGCATCACCCTCACTCTTAAGCCGGATCACAGCGGCACACTGGAGATAATGGGGGAACGGGAATGCTTCACTTGGGAAACAAAAGGTAACACTTTAATTCTAAAATTTCCAGATAGAATTATCCAAGGAGATTATGTTTTGAAAAACGATACCCTTATCATAAGGACACCGGGAAGGCCAGATGTAGTATTTTACAAGCAGGAATAAGTATTTCACCATAAAAGGGACAAACAATGTCCCTTTTTGTATTTTCTGGTCTCTATTGAATAAATCCTTTTTAAATTATAAACTCATAATAGAAATGTCTGATTTTAATCTAAAAAAAGCCAAACATATCCATTTTGTTGGCATTAAAGGTGTAGGTGTCTCTGGCTTAGCTCTAATTGCTAAACACAGAGGTTTTAAGGTTACTGGATCTGATGTAGAAGAGTCGTTTATATCTGACGAAGCTTTAAAAAAAGCAAAAATACCAGTTGAAAAATTCTCTGCCCAAAACATAAAAGGGGTTGATCTAATAATCCATTCAGTTGCTTACAATGAGACTAATCCTGAAATCGCGGCCGCAAAAAAGAAAAAAATCCCTCTTTTTACTTATCCGCAGGCTCTGGGATTGTTTATGCAAAACTATACCGGGATTGGTGTTACTGGAGCTCATGGCAAGACCACTACTTCTGCTTTAATTTCTTATATTTTAGTGCGCGCGAGAATGGATCCAAACTTTATTGTCGGTGCCCCAATTCCCCAACTGGGCTCAAACAGCCGTTATGGAAAAAGCAAACTCTTTGTAGTTGAAGCTGACGACTACCGTTATGCCTTTCTAAACTATGCCCGCTCACTTAAATATACAGTAATCACAAATATAGATTGGGACCACCCTGATTGTTATCCTTCGCTAAAAAGAATGATTGAAGTTTATGCTGAATTTGTTACTTCTCTTCCTAAAAAATCTCTTCTTTTAGTTTATGGAGAAGATAAAAACATTAAACGCCTACTTAAACAAATTAAACGCAAAGATTTAAAAATTAGAACTTACGGGTTTAATAAAACTAATGATTATGTAATCTTAAAAGTCGCTGAAAAAGAAAACCAAACCAGATTTTCGATTTCCACCCAAAACTGCTCTTTGGGGAATTTTGAAATCAGCATTCCCGGTGAACACAATGTTTTGAACTCAACTGCCGCAATAATTATCTGTCAAGAGTTAGGTTTAAGTGCTGATAAAATTGCCAAGCCGCTAAAAGAGTTTAAAGGCGCTAAGAGAAGATTTGAAATAAAAGAAGAAAAAAATGGTGTCTTAGTTATTGACGACTATGCTCACCATCCTGCAGAAATTAAAGCTACCCTTAAGGCTGCCAGAAAGTTTTATCCCCAAAGAAAGATCTGGGCGGTGTTTCAGCCCCATACCTTTTCCCGCACCAAAGCCTTGCTTAGTGAGTTCGCCAAAGCCTTTAGAGATGCGGATTCCGTTGTTATTTGTGATATCTTTGCTTCTGCTCGGGAAAAAGATACGGGAGAAGTCAGCGCTACCCATCTGGCTAAACTGGCTCAAAAACACCATCCTTGTGTTAAATATATTGGCTCAACCCAAAAAGTAGTTGAATTTCTAAAAAAGAACACCAAGCCCAAAGACATTGTCATTACTTTAGGAGCAGGCGATGTTTATAAAACTGTAGGAGAAGAATTTTTGTTTTCATAGTTTTTATTTTAATATCTTAAGAAAAAATATTGGGGTAGAAAAGCCCCCCAAAAAAAAGAGGGGGGCGAAAGTTTATTCTTCTTCTTTTGTGACATTCCCATCGGCCCATCCCACAGTGACTCCGTCTTTATGGCGAGAGGTGGCCTCTTGTATAACACGCCGAGAAAAATCATTTTCAAACTCAAGTTTTCTTATCCAGAAGTTAGTCGGCTTGAGGAAAACAACTGGAGTTCTTTCAGCTTCTACCAGCACAGGTATAGCTGGATTAGTATAAATTTCTGTTTCGTGTTTGCCTGCTAAGAAAACATTGAAAGCATAGCTCAAGTAAAGGTTGTCTGTGCCGCCTTCAGGGTTGAGGTAATTTATTTTATATTTAGAACGGTCCCTGGGACAGCGAAAGATATCCTCATTTTTAACATAGGGGAAGATCGAAGAAACATAATCATTGGGCTCATTAGGCCAATAACCGTTATAATCGGCTACATACATTGACATAACTGCTGTTAGGGAGGCCACATTGCTGCGGCAGTCGCTTTCTTTGTTGAAAATCATCAGATCTTCTTTGTCTATCTCTTTGAATGTTAAAAAAAGACCCCATCCGATGATTATAAGCACCACAAGCAAAGGGAGCACCACGTCTTTTATTTTTTCTATCATTCTCAGTCACCTCTTACTGAGTTTTAAAGAACTTGCTCTGAGTAAATACTAAGATATTTAAACTCAGATCTCAATAGAATCTGCTATAACCATAATTATAAAAGCCAGAAATTTATTTGCTCGAGTTGTGTTAGAAAGGAGAAGGAAAGGGTTGTCTTTGCCGCAAACTACAGAAGAGTGGATTCAGGGGGTAGAGAAGGTTATAGAAGGCTACTAAATCTACAAGTAGTAATTAAGATATATTTTGCTTTCTTTTGTTTGTCCCGACGACTAAGGTTGTTGAGACTTTGAGGGGGCAAGTTTGTGAAAAATGGACCAATATCCATTTGAAGCTAAAAATAAGTTTATTTTAATTAACCTTTGCCCGTTTTTACATTTCATAACTTTTCACAAAGGCTTTTAAACAATTCCAAAATAGAAATACCCAGCATCAAGCTTAAAGGCAAAGTCGGGAACAAAGTAGGCGGGAGCTTTAAAAGAAAATTCAAAATTGAGGTTAAAAGTTATCACGCGCACTTTTTTGTGAGCGAAACTCGCCTCTGAAGTTTTTGATCTGAATTTCTTGCTCCTCTTTTGGTAAAAAAGTATACTAACAGCAAATGCTTAATCCAAAATTGCGCTTTCGGTACAGTATTGTCAAAGAAGCAGAAAACTGGGTCAATCTCGCCAAGGATAAAAACGACACTTACGGAATACCTTATGAAGAGATAGTAGCCCCGATGCCGGAGAAAATTTTGCGTTTTATCGAATCGCATAATCGCAAGGAGTCGATAGCCCACGTGAGTCAATTTTTGCGTCAGGATCCACGAAGACCGTTGAAAGAACTATTTATTCGGCAGAAAATCAAAAGCCTTGGGGCTATTTGGGAAAAATTAGGTGAAGAGTTGATAAAAAAATTGACTCGGCTCGTGGGTAAACAATTTAAGCAAAAAGAGCTCACCGCCTATATCACCCACCTTTTTATTTGTGATTATAACTACGAGAAAGGCTACTTTTTCCTGAGCTTACATCACTCAGATGCTTTGAACTTTTCGGTAATCGCTCACGAGCTTTTTCATTTTTTGTTCTATGACCACTACCATGATTGCTGTTTGCAAAAAGGCTTGTCGGAAACCCAGTTTCAGGATCTTAAAGAGGCAATGACAGTTCTGCTTAATACTGACCAGTTTTCCTCCCTTCTTCTGGTTGAGGACCAAGGTTATCCTCAACACCAACCCCTTCGCGATTTTATTTGGAGAGAATTTCGGAAGAAGAACGACTTTAAGAAAGTGGTGGAAAAAACCATAAAATTCTTAAAGAAAGAAAACCCTGAAACAAAAAACCTTGGGCTCTTGAGTGAGCCCAAGGATAGAGAAGAGCGTGTTCACACAGACTCTTCTTGGGTCTGTCGATAGAGGTCTTCCAACAGCCAGTGGAGGGTGGTGATGACGTGGATACAGAAGTCTTCATCGAGAGCCCAGATGCTACCATGTTTTATGTCCGCATTGTAGGGGCATCCACCTCCGCAAAAACCAAGAGCTTCACATTCTTGGCACTGAGGCATAAGGAATGGTGAGCGCCGAGCCCACTCTCTCCAGTAAGGATGCTGAACCGGATCCAGTGTCTCTGTGAAAGGTACAAAATATCGGCCTGATCCTGTATACCCATGGCATACACCTACTTCACCTGTGGGAGTAAAAACTACTTGTCGACCGCAGCCACAACAGTCTCGATCGTATATCAATCCCTCCACGAATGCTTTCACTTTCCGCATTATCCTTGATTCATATTGAGGAGGTTTTGGGTTTGAGGAGAATAAAGGCTTTCGGAGTATAGTGAACGATACTTTGGATTCGAGAGCAAAAGTAAAAGAAATAATTTCTTGCTTCCGGAGCTTCCGAGCTTATTAAAGGGTGTTGACAATGATGGGGTTATGATCGCGTTTTTATTTACTTGACAAAATGTGTTTTCTGTAGCAGAATTTAATTGACTCAAGAGGGGCATTCAGTCTCTTTTGAGCGGCAATTATTGAAAATATATTGAGGAGGTGTCGAAATGGGAGCAGTAGCAGCCAGGGCGGCGGCAGCCGCCGGCGCGTGGCTGAAGCCGCGCGCGATGACGCGGACAGAGAGATTTATTTCTGTCCCGCTGATGGTTTTTGTCTTTTTTTTGATATTCGCTTTTTTCGGAATCCCCCCC